>JALYSE010000152.1 GCA_030854955.1 Fibrobacterota bacterium
TATCGGCCGAAATGCGCATACCCGTTGGCCTTGGACACCGGATGCATATTTGCGGTCAGGTTGTAGATGAAAATCTTAAACCCGTCATGGATACCATGACTCTAAGTCTTTACGTGACAAGACCACTGCCTGGGTTCAACACTATGGAGTTCACATGGCCCCTTGCTCCTTAACTTCCTTGACCCGGAAATCGCCGCGCGCCTTTCCCTCCACCCTTTTGGTGCCCGGATTAATCCTCGCGCTCGCCTGCCATCTTGCGCATGCCCAACATGGCGTGGTGCTAGACAAGGCGACGGGAAAACCCATCGCCAAAGCATACGTGATGCACCGCCCCACCTGGAGCTTGGTGATGACCAACGACCAGGGCGCCTTCACCTTCCCCAACGTGCTGCCGGTGGGACGGGGCAGGGCGCTCGCCCACGACCCGGTGCGGCTCACCCCCGACGGGCGGTTGCTCTGGGGCGGACTTGGTGCTCCGGGGCTGGCGCGGCTGGTGGAGGCAAATGGCGTAACCCACCAGATACCTGGAAATCCGGAGCGGGGCTATCGGCTTACTTCGCTGCGGACCGGCTTGTATATGCTGCTGTGGGGCCAATCGGTGTACCGGGTGGTGTGGATGGCAGGCCAGGCGCCGCTGCTGCAACGGGTGGGAACGGTCCCGGCAAGTTCCTTGCTTACTCCCCTGGCACGGCAAGCGGCCGCAGCGGAGAGCCTGATCGTGAGCCGCTACGGCTATGGCGCGGCTACGGTGATGGTTACGAGCAAGGATGTGGGCGAAGTGAAGCTTACCCCCAACGCCAAGGCGCCACCCCCGGGCATGCGCGCCCTAAAGGGCGGGCTGTTCAAGATGGGGAGCAACCTAGATGCGGTGGCCTCGCCCATCCATGATGTGACGGTGAGCGGGTTCTACGTGGATACCACCGAGGTGACCCAGGCCGACTATGAGCTTTTGATGGGGGAGAAACCCTGGACCCGGGATGCCGGGCGATATGACTTGACCTTCGGTCCGCGCCATTCCGCGCTTCAGATGATCTGGTACGAAGCCGCGTTGTATTGCAACAAGCGGTCCAAGCGGGACGGATTGGATACGGCCTTCAGCTACAGCGGCACTTCCCCTGAGCCCAGGGCTGGTTTTTTCATCCTGAACGATCTCAAAACCAACATCCATGCCAACGGCTACCGCCTGCCCACGGAGGCGGAGTGGGAGTACGCCTGCAAAGGGGGACAGGACTCAATTTACTTTTGGGGGACGAACAGGGATATCGAGGACTCGGCCAAAATCTATGGCTGGTACAATCGCAATACAAATGATACGGGAAGATCGATTTCCAATAATCCTGTCGCCGCAAAGAAACCGAATCAATATGGTCTTTACGACATGGGCGGTAATTCGGCTGAGTATGTGCTGGATACACGATTCTCTCCTTATCCATTGACCCCCAACGTGAATCCTTTTTTTGAGGAAACTGACGTCGCTCCGCATCGACAAGCCAAGGGAGGAGGGTTTGATTTCCGGTCAGATGCTATGTCCTGTTCTTCTCGTGGATACCTATTGCCCTTCACCTATGGCACCAATTCCGGCTTCCGCGTCGTTCTCCCCATCCGATAGGCCCCACCATGCTACTACCCAACTTTCCTTCCCGTGCCCTGGCCGCCCTCAGCCTCCTCGAATTTTCTGCCTTCCTGAACCATCAGCTTCAGGTTTTCCCGCGTCAGCAGGCTGTCCCCGTTCTTGAGCAAGGCCGGTTCGGGTGATCCGCCGGGAGCCATCGGTTTCGTCCTAATCCGGATGGGGCTATTTGAATTCCAAAGTGAACGCCGGCAGGCCCAGCTTCTCCGTAATCGAATCCGCATGGGCTCCCAAAATCCGCTGATCGTATTTCCCGAACGCCGTCGACTTCCCATGCAGGATGACGTTATGCAGCCAGTGTTGGAGGGTGTAATACCCACCCCCATGCACGGTCCAACCTTTGGAAAGGATCCGGCACCCGCTGCTGCTCACCGCTTCGACCTCCCCTCGTCCTTCGACCTGCAGATACTGGTAGACGATATTGGCGTGATAAGGGGTCAGGGAAACGGGCGACAGAATAAGATGCACGCCCTTGCCCTTGGTAAGGACGACGAACTTGCCCACCTCTTCGGCGGGATCGCTTGCTTCCGGATCGCGGACGGATTCGCGGTAACAGGTGGCGAACAGGGATTTGGCGCGGCCGGGCCCCGCGGAATTCGGTGAGGTCATTCAGTTGTAGCTGGCGCCCGGGTGGTTCACGGCCCTTGCGGGGACGTTCCCAATGAGCGGATGCGGGTCAGGATTTCGGAGGTGGAAAGCCCGGGGATTTTCTCGATGATATGGATGCGGCCGCCGTGGGATTCCACCAGCGGAGCTTCGATGCAGTCGGCTCCGTATTCGGATCCGTTCACATGCACATGGGGTTTTATTTCGGCGAGAAAGGGCATGGGTTCGGTTTCATCGAAAATATGCACAAAATCCACGGCCCGCAAGGCCAGGAGCATGCCCGCGCGCTGGGCTTCCGGGATTATGGGACGATGGGCGCCCTTGTAGGCCCGCACCGAAGCATCGCTGTTGAGCCCCACGATAAGGACGTCTCCCTGAGCCCGGGCCTGATCCAAGATATGCACGTGCCCGGCGTGGAGCAGATCGAAGGATCCGTTCACGGTGACGAGGCGTTTGCCTTGGGCTTTGAGCGAGTTGGCCAAGGGCTGCAATTGTGCCCGGGTCAACAAACGCGCTTCCCCCGGTTCCGCGTCCAGCAGCTCCTCTCGCGTGACCGTGGCCGTTCCGAACTTGCCGACTACCACGCCCGCGGCCTTGTTGGCCAGGCGCACGGAATCTTCCAGACCGCCTCCAGCCGCGCGGGCCAAGGCGAAGGTGGCGACCACGGTGTCTCCGGCGCCGCTGACGTCGAACACTTCCCGGGCCTGGGTGGGCAGATTGAAATGCGCCCCCGAGTCCCGATTGAAAAAGCTGATGCCGCGCGAACCCAGGGTCAGGATCACGTGGGCATGCAATTGCTCGCGGAGGGCGGCGCCGTTCTCCAGGATCAGGGATTCGGTGGGATCGGTTTCGATCTGGCCGAGCAGTCCCTGGGACTCCTTCCAGTTGGGCGTCACGTAATCGCAATCCTTATAGTAGGAGGCATGCTGGGGCCGGGGATCGACGAGCACTTCCTTGCCGGCCGCATGGGCTTCTTTGATGAGGGTCTGCGTCATGGCCTCGGTGAGGAATCCCTTGGCGTAATCGGAGACGACCACGATACCGGCGGCGGGTAGATGCTTCCGGAACGCGGCGAGGATGGCGGCCGTGGTTTTAGCGTCCACGGTGGGCGTCTCTTCATAATCCAACCGGAGTAGCTGCTGGCCCTGTCCCACCAAGCGCGTCTTGCGCATGGTCGGACGTCCGTCCTGGATCGAAGTGAAAGTGATGCCCAGTCCCTCGACCAATTCCTTGAACTTCTTACCGTGCCAATCGTCCCCATCGATCCCGATCAAAACGGCCTTGGCTCCCAGGGACGCCACGTTTGCGGCCGTATTGGCCGCCCCGCCCAGCACCCGCCGGGTCTTGAGCTCGTTGATCTTGAGCACCGGCACCGGTGCTTCCGGTGAAAGCCGCGAACAATCCCCGCTCAGGAATTCATCCAGAAACACATCCCCCAGAACCAGGACGGTCTGAGAGGCGAAGCGGCCCAAAAGTTCGGTGACATCCATCATGCAATTGTAGAATTCCGGGACCCATCAATCCATTGCGAATTCGGCCCAATTTGCACTTTTCAACGTCCAGTTCCATCCCCCAAAAGGGGCGACCGTTGCGGAAACTCCACGCTCCTCGCTTTCCGTGGCCTACCGGCTCGTCGTTCCTCCTCGTCTTTTGCAGCGGGCACAAAAAAAGGCGCCCCGGGGGAGGGGGCGCCTTTCTGCTGATCCGACGGGGGCAGGCCCATAGGTCCAGCAGTTTTGGCTCGTCACTATGGAGTTTGAGGCAAACTCCACGTTCCTCGCGATATGTGGCCTACCGGCTCGTCGTTCCTCCTCGCCCTTTGTCACCCTTGCCTTTGTGGGGTGAAGGCGGGGAAGAAGGACTCACCGTGTAGACCGGCTCTCTGATCCGTTAGACCGCGACCGCCAATTCCTGGATATCGTCCATGGTACGGAGGTTGGCCAGGCCTTTTTCCTTGATCTGGCGCACCCGTTCCTTGGACAGACCGATGATTTCGCCGATCTCTTCCAGGTTCAAGGGTTCATGATGGGTGATTCCAAAGTACATGCTCAGAACCGTACGTTCCTGGTCATTGAGCTTATGCAGCAACCGGGAGACGAACTTTTTCTGGGACGTCTGGGTGGTGATGGTATCGGGCGCTTCCGTATGGGCATCCTCGATGACGTCCATGATGGAACTGCCCTCTTCCCCGTTGATCGGCTCGTCGAGAGAGGAGTGGCGCAGACCCATCTCCATAATCTTCTCGATTTGGCGCCCCGAATAACCCATTTTTCCGCCCAAGGCGTCGGTATCGATTTGCGCCCCGCCGCCGATGACCTGGCGCATGGGG
Source organism: Fibrobacterota bacterium (assembly GCA_030854955.1). Lineage (GTDB taxonomy): Bacteria > Fibrobacterota > Fibrobacteria > UBA11236 > UBA11236 > Chersky-265. The sequence continues at coordinate 4,566 of JALYSE010000152.1, forward strand.
ACATTGTATTTGGAGAAACGGCGCAGAATCAGCTCTTTTTCGGCCGAAATGCGGACCATGCGGGCCCGTTCCGCGATGGCGCGGGTGATGGCCTGGCGGATCCACCATACAGCGTAAGAAATGAACTTGAGCTTGCGGTTCACATCGAAGCGCTTGGCGGCTTCGATCAGACCGATGTTGCCTTCGTTGATCAGCTCAGGGAGCGAAAAACCCTGATTTTTGTACATGAAGGCCACATTGATGACGAACTTGAGGTTGGCGCAGACCAGCTTATGAATGGCCTTGGGGTCGCCGGTCTGGATTTTCATCAGTATGGCGACTTCCTCGCCTTTCTTAAGGAGTGGGTATTTTGAAATATCCTTGATATACTGATAGTAGAGCGAGGCTCCGTCCCACGATTCGACTGTCTGATGAGTCATGGCTTACTTCCCTGTTGAGTTCTTGTATCAATAATACCCCCAACCCCAAGTTGGTTTGTCACGGTTGTGTCATGCCCCTGTACTTGTTTAAACGCACTATTTTCCGGGTTTTTGGCTGATTTAAGCCAGTTTCCTGATGGATACGGGCGAAATTCCTTCCATTCCATCCCACTGATCCGTCGGAGTCGTTGCCGGCCATGATGAGGGTCGGTTTCATTGACCGTTTCCGAAGAGCAAATCATCCCCCAGCGCCCGCCAATTTCCTACTTTTCCCGTCCTCCCTGCCTTTCAGGGATCCTTACCGGCATTTCCAGGAGTCCAATGTGTCCTTTGTCGAACTGATTGCATCCGAAACCAAACTGAGGGCCGAGCAGGTCCGTAATACCCTGGCTCTTTTCGACCAGGGCTCCACGGTCCCGTTCATCACCCGTTACCGCAAGGAAGCCACCGGCTCCTTGGATGAAAACCAGCTCCGCCTCATCGAAGAGCGGTACCTGTATTATAAGGAACTGTCCGATCGCAAGGAAACGATCCTCAAGAGCATCGAGACCCAAGGCAAGCTTACGCCCGATCTGAAAGCCAAGATCGAAAAGACAATCTCCAAGACCGAGCTCGAGGATCTTTACCTGCCTTACAAGCCGAAGCGCCGCACGCGCGCCATGGCCGCCAAGGAAGCGGGTCTGGAACCGCTTGCCCGTATCCTCGAGGCGCAGGAAGCGCCAACCGCCGGTCAGACTCCGGAACAATTGGCCCAAGCGTACGTCAACGCGGAACTCAATGTTGCCGATGCGACTGCGGCCCTACAGGGCGCGCTCGACATCCTGGCGGAAGAGATTTCCGAAGACGCCGGCGTCCGCGGCCAGATCCGTGAGATGGCACTGAAGACCGGCCTCTATACGGCCAAGGTGCGCAAGGAGCACGAAGGCAAGCGCACCAAGTTCGAGATGTATTATGACTTCAGCGAGAAGGTGAGCGCGCTGCCCTCTCACCGCATCCTGGCCATGCGCCGCGGCGAAAAGGAAGAAGTGCTCCGCACCGAGCTCGTTCTTGAGGACGAGAAGTGCATCTCCGTGCTCGCGGCCAAGGCCATCAAGCCCTCTTCGCCCTACAAGGTGGAGTTGGAGAAAATGGTCAAGGACGCCTACGAGCGCTTGCTCAAGCCTTCCATCGAAACCGAAGTGCGCATGACCCTCAAGGAACGCGCCGACGGCGAAGCCTATTTGGTATTCCAGAAGAACCTGCGCGACGTGCTTTTGGCCCCGCCGGGCGGCTCCAAAGTGGTCATGGGCGTGGATCCGGGCTTCCGCACGGGCGTGAAGCTGGCCGTCATCGACGGCACGGGTAAGCTGCTCGAATATCGCACCATCCATCCCATGCCGCCGCAGAATCAGGTCGAAGCCTCCGAGACTATCATGCTGGCCATGATCGAAAGCTTCAAGGTCGAGATCATCGCCATCGGCAACGGCACCGCCTCGCGCGAGACCGACGAGTTCATCGGCAATGCGTTCAAGAAGCTGGAGAAGCCCCCGATCAAGGTCGTGGTGTCGGAGGCCGGCGCTTCGGTTTACTCCACCTCGCCCCTGGCCGGCAAGGAATTCCCCGACCTCGACGCCACCATCCGCAGCGCCGTGTCCATCGCGCGCCGCATCCAGGATCCCCTGGCTGAACTGGTGAAAATCGATCCCAAGTCCATTGGCGTGGGCCAATACCAGCATGACGTGAACCAGAACGAGCTCAAGCGCAAGCTTGAGCAGGTGGTCGAATCGTGCGTGAACTCCGTGGGCGTGGACGTGAACAGCGCCTCCGAGGCCTTGCTGGGCTACGTGGCCGGCATCAACAAGTCCCTGGCCAAGAACATCGTCGAACACCGTAACGCCAACGGCGCGTTCGGCGGCCGCTCGGGTCTGGTCAAGGTGTCCCTGTTTGGACCCAAGGCGTTCGAACAGGCCGCAGGCTTCTTGCGCGTCAACGGTTCGGACAACCTGCTGGACGCGTCTGCCGTGCATCCCGAGCGGTATGAACTGGTGAAGAAAATCGTCGAGGAAATCGGCACCCAGGTGAAGGATATCATCGGCAACAGTGAGGTTATCTCCAAGATCGACCTCAACAAGTACGTTAGCGAAGACGTGGGTCTGCCCACTTTGCTCGACATCGCATCGGAACTGGAAAAGCCCAGCCGCGATCCGCGCGCCGAATTCGTGTACGCGCGCTTTGATTCCAAGGTGCAGGGCCTCAAGGACCTGACCCAGGGCATGTGGCTGGAAGGCATCGTCACCAACGTGACCAACTTCGGCGCCTTCATCGACATCGGCGTCCACCAGGACGGCCTGGTGCACATTTCCGAGTTGGCCGACAAGTTCATCGACGATGCCAAGAAACTGGTGGCCGCGGGCCAAATCGTGCAAGTGCGCGTGCTGGACGTGGACGTGGAGCAGAAGCGCATTTCCCTGTCCATGAAGAAGGAATCGGCGGAGAAGCCGGCCGGAAACCTAGGCGGTAGGCGTGAAGGCGGTGGCCAGCGCGGTCAAGGTCAAGGTCAAGGCAGGGGCCCGGGACAAGGCGAACGTCAGGGACAAGGACAAGGTCAGGGCGGCTTTCAGGGGCAGGGCCAAGGTCGCGGCGGTCAAGGTCAGAACCAGAATCAGAACCAGCGGACTCCGAAGAAGCCTACGGCCACGGTGGCCGAGCTCAAGGACAAGTTCGCGACCGACGATAAGAAGAAGCAGAACAACATCAAGTTGGCTTTCTCGTTGAAGGCTTTGATGCGCTCCGGCCGGTAGGCCTGAGCGCCGAGTTCCGGGCATTAAGCGGCGGCGCGCCATTGCCATGGCGACCCAAGCTGACTAATTTTCCCTATTCGGTGTTTTTGCCCCGGAATCCGGTTTTGGCCGGATTCCCGTGATTTTGGGGCGGGTTAGCTCAGTTGGTTAGAGCAGAGGAATCATAATCCTTTTGTCCGGGGTTCAAATCCCTGACCCGCTACCATTTCCTTTCCATCATCCAAATGGAAATACCTTCAGGTACCTCCGCTAAACACCTTGTAGATCAAGGTGTCCCGCCGGCCTTGTCCAGATGAACCGTTAAGCCGTCGGACCAATAAGGCTCTCCGGCACGTCCGCGGCGTAATCCACGCCCTTGACGTTGAACCCGTAGAGGCGGTGGAAATCCCCGCGGTAGCCTTCGATATCGGCATGCCCTATGGCGTTGTCCGTGTTGACCAGGTTCCACAGCCAGTCGACTTCGCGCTGCACGTCCTCGCGCAATTCCCAGTCGTCCATGCGGATGCGGTTCTCCTCGTCCACGACGATGTCCTTGCCTGAGTAGAGCTTGGTGCGGAACAGGCGATCCATCTGTTCCATGCAATTCTCATGGATGCCCTTGGCCTTCATCACCTTGTAGAGCAGGCTGATGTAAAGGGGCATGAAGGGAATGGCGGAGCTGGCCTGGGTGACCAGGGCCTTGTTTACGGAAATGAAGGCGCGCCCGCCGGTCTTCTTGAGGCGTGCGTCCAGGCGCTTGGCGGTCTGCTCGAGATGGTTCTTGGCCGTGCCGATGGTCCCGTTGCGGTAGACGGGCTGGGTGACCTGGGGGCCGATATAGGAGTAGGCCATGCTCACGGCGCCGGGGGCCAGCAGACCCTCCTTCTGGAGCAGGTCCATCCACAGCTCCCAGTCCTCGCCGCCCATGACGGCTACGGTATGCTCCACCTCTTCGGGGGTGGCGGTTTCCAGGGTGATGGTCGAGACCACGCCGGTATTGAAGTCCAGGGTCTTGTTGGTATAGGGGGCCACGATGGGCTTGAGAACGGACTTGTAGACCACGCTGGTCTTGGGGTCGGTACGCCGGGGAGCGGCTAGGCTGTAGACCACCAGGTCCACGGGGCCGAGCTCTTTCAGGAGCTTGATTGCTTCGGTCTTCATGGATTCGGAGAAAGCGTCCCCGTTGAGGCTCTTGGCCCAGAGACCGGCCTTGTGGGCGGCCCGTTCAAAGGCGGCGGTCTGGTACCAGCCGGGGGAGGCCGTGCGGCCCTTTTCCGGGGGGCGCTCGAAGGCCAGCCCCAGGGTCCCGGCTCCGTTGCCAAAGGCGGCAGCGATGCGTGAGGAAAGCCCGTAGCCCGCCGACGATCCGATGATCAGGGCTTTTTTGGGCCCCTTCGGAATGGGGCCGTGGGCTTTGACGAGGTCTATCTGTTCTTGGACCAGGGCCTCGCATCCAATGGGATGGGAGGTAGTACAAAGGAATCCGCGGATTTTCGGTTCTATTATCATAAGGGTGCCCGATAAAATAGTTCGCCCGAAATCGATTTCCAACCGCAGATTGGGTGATCCCCTTGATTCCATGGCCCTTGGGAGCCCTTTAGCTTAGACTATCTTTTTGGGCCCGATCGGGATTTCCCACCGCAATCCACGCGGCGCGGCTCGGCAGGAAGGGACGAAATGAAGTTCGAAGCCATTAAACCGGTGTTCCTCGACGCTTTGCAGATGGCCAGCAATGCCTCGCCCACCAAGACCACCTTGCAGATCTTGTACAACCTGCTGCTCCGGTTGGAAGGCAATACTCTTGAGATCCGCGCCACGGATTTGGACATGACCATCGTGCTGCGTCTCCAGGTGGAAGGCCACGAGGACGGCGAGATCGTCATCAACTCCAAGAAGCTCCTTGAGGTGGTCAAGGAACTTCCGGACTTCCCCGTCCTGCTTTCCGTGGACGAATACATCGTCACCATCAAATCCGAATCCGGCTTCCAGTGCAACCTGACCGGATTCGACGGCAGCGAATATCCGGCCTTGCCCGATCTGGGCGCGGCCAAATCCTTCACCGTGCCCATCAAGGATTTCCGTTTTCTCGGGGAGAAGACCACCTTCGCCGTCTCCACCGACTACAGCCGCATGAGCCTCACCGGTGCCTATTGCGAATTCAAGGACGGCAACCTCCAGATGGTCGCCACCGACGGACACCGCCTGGGCAAGGCCTGGACGGCCACGCCCAGCCTGCCCACCCAGCCCGGAGTCATCCTTCCCCCCAAGGCCCTGTCGCAGATTCTGCGCATGTCCGAAGATGCCGAACAGCTCATCCAAGTGGAAATCGGTTCCGCCAACGCGCGCTTTTCCACCGACACCATCGTCATTTTCACCAAGCTCATCGAAGGCCCCTATCCCAACTACGAGAACGTCATTCCCAAGGACTTCTCGAAGAAGATGAAGGGTAACCGTGAGCATCTGGCTTCGGTCATCCGTCGCGTGGCCACCATGGCTAACGCAAAAACGAAGCTGGTAGTGTTCGGATTCCAGGAGAGGCAATTGGCCCTGTCCGCCAAGAACCAGGATCTGGGCGGCGATTCGGAAGAGTCCCTGCCGGTGGAATACACGGGCGAACCGGTGGAAGTGGGCATCAATGCCAACTACGTGCTGGAGGTCTTCCGCCTCATCCATACCGAAGAAGTGCAATTCAAGTTCAACAATTCCCTCGGCGCCATCATCGTGGAACCGGCCATGGAAAAGCCGAACTACTTCTTCATCGTTATGCCCTTGCGCATCCTTAAGGATGGCCAATAGGCCGGTCCTTGACGATTGGCCGCCCTCCTTCAAGGATGGCGGTCGCTTCAAAAAAGGCGTCCAAAAAACGCTTCCCGGCTCCTACGGTTGCATGGCCCCGTCCCGGGGCTCTATAATCCCCATGTGAAGAGTCCCCGCCTTCGGGGGGCGATCCTCCCGATCGCCCTTCCGTTTCTGTTTTCGGCAATTTGCCCGTTATTGGCCGCGTCGCGCCCGCTCCTGCTCCAGGCGCCCCTGGGAACCGGGTCCGCCTCCTTCGCCGGCGGCGGAGCGGGCTACTCCTCCGGGCTCAATTCCGTGTTCGGAAATCCCGCCACCCTAGCCATCCGCGACGAATTCCAGGTCGAGACCGGCATGATGGGAATGGCCGCCGGCTTCTCGCCCTACTTTCTGTTCGGATCGCGCGCGGCCGCGAAATCCTCCTACGCCATGGGTTATTTCCACGATGCCCGAGCCGGGAATCCGGAAGATCCTGCGCCTCCGCGTCAGGGTATCATCGCAGGCGTCTCCTGGGAGGCCCTGCCCTGGGCCGTGTTCGGCGCTTCCGCGCAAAGTGTGGGTACGGGCG
>JALYSE010000153.1 GCA_030854955.1 Fibrobacterota bacterium
CCCCTCGACCTCTTGTTTCATCCTGCCCGTCCCAGGAAGCCAGCGGTACTTCTTCATCGTTCCCTGGAAAGGAAAACACCTGGTCGGCACGACGGAAACGGAAGTGGGGGTATACCCGCCCGAGCCCGCAATTCCAAGGGAAGGGGAGGTGGAGGAACTTCTCCGCCTCGTGCGCGTGTATTTTCCGGAATGGAAACCCGACATCATTTGCACCATCACCGGTGTGCGTCCCCTGGCACGCAGCTCCAAGGGTTCGACCATCACCTTGAGCCGCGAGCATGAATTCCATCGTCTCCAGGACGGGATCTCCTCGGCCGTAGGCGGCAAATACACGACTCATAGGACCTTCGCTGCGGAATTTCTCAAGTTCATCCTGGACGGGAAGGCGGATGTGAAGAATATCAAGCCGCGGCCTTTGCCTGGAGCCTGGTCGGATGAGGCGGAGCGCGACCGGGTGCGCAGCGCCTTGAAGGCGTATCCGTTCGCCGATGAGGTGGTGGCGTCGACCTGGCTGCGTCGATACGGAAAGCGGTCGCTGGATCTCGCGGCTTATGTAGCGGAGTCACCCGCCCGCCGGGAACGGTTGCCCGGACCCTATGGCCTGCTGCTCGGCGAGGTTGAATTCTCGGCTGAAAGGGAATGGACTCGGACGCCAGAAGATTTTTTCCGCCGCCGCACCGACGCCTATTTCACCCGCGGGGGAGGAAGCGATTCCCTTGAGGCCGTGGAAGCACTCCTTTCGGCCCGCACGCCAGGCCTGCACAAGCAATTGGGGCCGGACGCGGATTATATCGCCTTTCTGGCGAAGAACCGTCACGTGGCCTTGGGGGTCGGATCCAAGGTTATGCCGTGAATCCGCTCTGGAAGGTTGCCCATAGGGGTTGGCACAAGGTCCACATCGAGAATACCCTTGAAGCCTTCCACGCCGCCTACGAGGCTGGGTGCCACATGGTCGAGTTCGACGTGCAACTGAGCCGTGACGGCGTTCCCGTGGTCTTCCATGACGATGACTGCCGGCGGCTGACCGGCAAGGGCGACAATGTCTTCGATATGGAATGGAAGGCTCTACGCGACTTGTCCATGAAAGGGAAGGGAAGGCCCGGGGCCAAGGACGTTTATCGGATACCGAGCCTGGAGCAGTTCCTGGCCGAACTCGGCTCCAAACCGTTTTACCTGGAACTGAAAATCCCGAGGGCGGTGGAAAAGAACCAGGGCTATGTGGAGATGCTCGCCGACAAATGCGCGGCCATGGTCAATGCCGCCGGAGCCCATCCGGACACGTTTCTGGCGAGCTTCCATGGTGGTATCCTGCGTTATCTGGCGAAGACTGGATCGTTTCCGGTGCTCGGGGGCATTTTCGAGAAATACGAGGGTTTCGAGGAAGTCCACTCGGGCCGGGACGTGGAAACGGCCGCAGCCATTCGACATTTCTCGGTTTCATGGGACATTTTCCGCCGCTACATCCGGGTAAGCGCCGCTGCGGGGGAGCGCGCCGCCCGCAACGCGCGCGTGAGGCCTTCGGAATTGGATTTGCTGACCCGGAAATCCGAAGGGGTGCCCGGTCCCGACCTCTTCCTCATCTGGGACATCAAGGGCGAGAAGGAATTCCGCGCGGCGCAATCCTTTGGCGTCCGAGGTCTAGTGGCGGACGATGTGGAAACCCTGGTAAAGCTGTGAGGAAAGGGTAGTCCCGGTTCGGGAATTCCGGATCAGAACATCGCTGATCTGAAGATCGCCGATCAAAAAAGGCTGAAAAAGGCCCGGCGCAGATCCAGCAATTGAACCTGCCGCGAAGGCCGAATCGTCAACCGACCGGTCTCCTTGAGAAATCCCGTGATGTCCTCCCCGTCCAATTGGCAGAACTCGCCGTTTCCCCTGATTATCTCCACGCTGCGGGCGCGGTATAAACGGATGTTCGGCCCCATGAATTTGGCGAAGCGGGGCACAAATCGCGTCATTCCCACCAAGAGCGAGTATTTCCATAACTTATCGAACACGGCCACCTCGAGAGTTCCGTCGTCAAAGCGGGCGAAAGGGAAGACCCGGGCCCCGGCCGCGTAGGAATTGATGTTGGCCACCACGCAGCAGAGGCTCCCGTCCAATCCGACCTTGACCTTGCCATTAGGGGTGGCCATCGACAAGGTGCAATTGCCGGAAATGCGATGGGGCGAGCGCCGCATGAACGCCTTTACGTAGAAGAGCTTGTTGAACAGGGATCCCGTCGGTATCTTGCCGGATTTGCGCGCGACGTCGAAATCGTGGAGCACGGCCGCGTCCATGCCCACGCTCACGTAAGAGGCCATGGTCAACTTGCCGTTGAGATCCCACAGGTCGAAGCGCACGCATTGGGCCTTGAGCAGACGCTTCACGCATGCGAGCAGGCCCCGCTCGTTGTAGATGCGGAAGATGCCCAGGGCGCGCCCCAGGTCGTTTCCCGTGCCCAACGGAATAAGGCCTATCTCCGTGTCCCGCAGATCCTGCTGCCGCAAGCGGTTGAGCACGAAGCCGATGGTCCCGTCCCCGCCGACCGCGATCACCTTGTAAGCCGAGGCCAACAGCGAGTCCGTCTGTTCCTCAAGGCGGCCGGATTCCGTCAGCTCGGCTTTCCATTCGCCTCGCTTGAATCCGAAGGACTCCATGATCTCCGGCAATTGGTGGAATACGCGCTTGCCCACTCCGCCCCCGGAGATCGGATTGATCAGGAACGCGATCGAAAGGCGAACCGCCGGGGCGGAGGAGCCGGACGGAGAAGATGCGGCGTTCGCTTCAATCGGCATTGAACCACCGGGAGACCCGCAGCAGCAAGAAGTCCTTGAGGCGGGTGAAGTATTCGCGGGACGGGATGCTCGCCGCACCGGGATCCTCGGTTACAACGAGGCCGGAGGCTTCGAAGCCCATGGAATGGGCGATATAAAGCGCCCGCGGAAGGTGATAATCCTGGCTCACGATGAGGATGCGGCGGATGGGTGAGCTCCTGCGGAAATTGAGCAGGGTGACATAGGTGGAGCGTCCCTTCGCGTCCACCAGGATGTCCCCCAAAGGAACTGCGTTGCGCTTTGCATACTCCAGCATCGCCGTGGTCTCATTATAACCGCCGGGAATTGCATATCCCGAGAGGACCAGCTTCGCCCCCTTGTGCAATCCCAGGTACCTTAAAGACCCTTCCATCCGCTGGCGCAGCACGGGCGAGAGCTTTCCGGACCGGTACACGCTGGCACCGGGGACGATGATCGCGTCCACCGCAGGAACGGCGGCATGGTCGACGTACATGTGCGATTTGGCCTTGACCACCACATAGGCATTGATGACCCACGCGCAGAGGATTAGGATGACGGCGATGACGCCGAGGGATTTCAGCCAGGCCATGCACGAGTTTGCAGATAAACGTCTTTGACGTACACGTACTTGGCGGCCAGCTTCGAGAGACCGGCGATTTCATCCGGAGTCAATTTGCGCGTGACGCGGGCCGGGTTGCCCATGATCAGGGATCCCGCTTCGAAGATTTTGCCCTTTGGGAGCAAGCTTCCGGCCGCGATGAGGCAATCGTCGCCGACCGTGGTGCCGTCCATGATAATGCTGCCCATTCCCACCAGCACCCGATCACCGATGGTGCAAGCATGGACCGTGCAACCATGGCCGATGGAAACGTCCGCGCCGATAGTGGTGCCCAGATCGCTCGCGACATGGACGGTAGTATGGTCCTGGATATTGGTGCGCGCGCCGACGGTGATGTGGTTGATGTCCGCCCGCAGGACACATTGGAAGAAAACGGAAGAGTCCTCCCCCAGGCTCACTTGGCCGATGACGTCGGCGCTGGGAGCCAGGAAAACCCGCTGCCCCACCTCGGGCTTCTTATCGCCGAATGAGAGTATCAAGGCGCCCCGTTCCCAAATCCCCCCGGAGCGGACACTGTGTCCACCCGGAATGAGTTCTGGTTTGATGGATTCCGGTGATTACCGGAATCTTATTTCAAATAAGAGAAGGCGGGATAGGAAACGAGCTCCGTCTTCTCGAACCAATAGGCAATCTCCCGGGCCGCGCTTGCGGCCGAATCGGAGGAGTGGACGATGTTTTCACCGGTGTTGGGCGCGAAATCGTGGCGAATGGTGCCCGGCGATGCGTTGGTGGGATTGGTGGCGCCGTTGATGGTACGCACCTTTTCCACGGCCTTTTCGCCGGAAAGGGCGATCAGGATTACGGGTCCCGAAGTCATGAATCCGACAAGTTCACCGAAAAAGCCCCTTTCCTTGTGCTCGGCATAAAAGCCCTCGGCCTCCTGGCTGGTAAGGGACTTGGCCTTGAGGCCGGAAACGGAAAGGCGGGCCATTTCGAAACGGGAGATGATTTCCCCGATGATGCCGCCTTTGACGCCGTTGGGTTTGATGATGACGAGTGTAGATTCCATGGTTAGACCGAATTCCTTGGTTTTGCAATCAAAGTAATAAAACCCCCGCATTTTGGAAAATTTTAGGCTTCTCGCGCGCTTAGGAAATGACTCAGGCCATATTTTCGGATCTTCAAGACTCTCTGGGGAGCCCTGGATTTGAGGGTCCCATGGCGGTAACGGATAACGTTTGGTACAGCGTCATGTCCGCCATGGAAAGCGGTGTTCCTGAACGCGTGGTAAGCCCAGGTGACCGCTTCCCAAAAAGGAAGGATCTCACTATATTAGCCGCTCTCTCGGGCCACAGTACCGGGAGCATGCGGATTTAGCTCAGTTGGTAGAGCTTTTGCTTCCCAAGCAAAGGGTCGCGGGTTCGAGTCCCGCAATCCGCTCCATAAGCCCCTCCGGTGTTCCCGGAGGGGCTTTTTCATGTTCGGCCGGCACGGGCGATTTCCAGGCCGTACCTGGGTTTATTCAATTTGCGATTGACCTTGCCGGGGATTTACCTTACCTATTAGGGCCCATAAAGGAGAACTGTATGCGTGTAGTTAAGGGAAATGTTTTAACGGCGTCCTTACTGATGGTTGGAATCACCCTGATTCTATTCTTCCTGCCATTCATCAACGGATTGATTGGTGGGGCCGTGGGAGGGTATATGCTTGGGGATGTGAAAAGGGCGGTCATCGCAGCGATTCTGCCGGCAGTTATGGTATCCCTGCTACTATTGGGGGTTTTCACCCTTTTCGGAGCGCCGATCATCGGCCTTTTTGCGGGAATGACCGTGGCGGCGCTGGTATTTTTCGCCGATGTCGGAATTTTTATCGGAGCGGTAATCGGTGGTTGGATGGGCGCAAAGGCCCATCAGCCGCGGCTAAAGGTCTAGGCCTTCCAGGTCCCTTCGCTCAAGGGACGATTCGCCGAATGTTTTTCGATGGCTGCTTCGAAGTCATTCAGTACGGCGGCGAACTTTTCCGTTGCTTTTTCATCCTTATCATCCAGGTCCTCGCCGGCGTTTTCCAGGGTCCTGATGATATCCGATGGCCGGGTCTGATGGGGATCCATGGCCGGTTGATAGGCGGGATCTTCGGTTACGGAAGTTGCGACTTCCACCAGCACTCCGGCCGTCGTAAGTCTGCGCACGATGTCCGCCAGTACGCGGCTGGGGATGTGCAAATCCTCCCCGATGCGCTCCAGAGTCTGCGGCGGCTCTCCTTTAAGGAACCGGTCCGCGACATAGGCACACACACCCATGCTGATGCGCTTGATGGCCCGGAAGCATAGGTTAGGCAGATGATCCGCGAGCTCGTCGGTTTCGAAGTTCTGGTGTTGGTGTGTGACTTCCGCGCCCATCAACACAATATGCCAACTGGTCTGCAGCCAGATCAGGAAAAGCGGCAAGGCGGCGAAGCTTCCATAAATGGCGTTCGACTTTGACACGCCCACCTGGATGCTGATGTACAGGCTTTGTACCACCTGGTAAAGGATGGCGGCGACGGCACCCCCTATAAGGGCGGAGCTCACGCGGACCTTGGTGTTCGGCAGAAAGGCATAAGTGAAGGCGAAGAGAATCCACAAGAGCAGAAGTGGACCCAATTGCATGGCCATCCGGGCCACCGGGCCGACGACCACCGCGAGCGGCGCCGCTTCTGCCGCGCGGCTGACCAGGGTCGCCAAGTATAGGTTGAGGCTGCTGGCGCCCAATAGGAGAAAGGGACCGACCAGGGTGAGGGAAAGATAGTCGCTGAATTTTCGGCCCCAGGAGCGCGGCTTGGCGATGGACCAGATATCGTTGAACGACGTTTCGATATTGCTGATCAGTTTCAGGACCGTGTACATGAGGAAGGCCACGCCGGCGCCGGCGACCAGCCCCCCTTTGGCCCCATCCAAGGTGCGACGCGCAAAAATGACGATTTGGCCCATCGCATCCTGTTGTTCCGGGAATTGGGTCAGCAGCCAGACTTCAAGTTTGGCTTCCAGACCGAAGCCCTTGGCGATTCCGAAAAACATAGCCGTGACCGGGACGATGGAAAGCAAGGTATACAGGGTCAGCGCCGAAGCCCGGATTGCGGAAAGATCCTTACGGAATCCCCGCACGGAAAGGAGGGTTATTTTCAGGTATTTCACGAAATGTCGTTTTGGATATGGAAGATCCCTGGCCCGGATCTTCCAGAGGTCGAGGGTGAAATAGAGGCGAAGACGTTTGATGAGTTCCAGCATTGTGAAACAGAAATAACATAGCCGCGGTAGGGTTGCAAGCCGGAATCGTAGATAGGTGCCGTTTGGCCCAAAGGGGCGCCCCCTGCGGGTATCCCCGCAGCCTCAGGGGTCGGTCAGTGGGTCTTCTCGACCGGGACCACCCCTTTGGCCCAGGGTTCCTTTGAGGTAGCCTTCGCGTACCGCCACCTGTAGGACCGCCAGCAACGGGGTCGCAATCAGGAGGCCGGTAAAGCCGAAGCCCATTGCGAAAAGCATCTGTCCAGCATGGCGGAAAGGACGACTGAAAACAGCCCGAGAAAGAAGATGTGGGAAATAGGCTTGGACGATTTGAGGAGAAACCAGAAGGCGAGGAGCCCCAAGATGATGCCATCGTCCACCATGGCCTAAGCGGAGCGGATACGAACTTCATCCAGAAGCCCGTAAGTCCGGACAAGTTGATCAGGACCTCATCCAAATATTCGCGAGCCCCGCTCCTCAAGGGGGCGGGCTTTGAAATTCATCTCATTAGATCAATTGTTTTAATCAAGCTTTTTTATGGAACCCGCTGCATGCATTCGGTCGGATCAATTATGGATTCCATAACCAGAACCGGAGTCAAGCATGCGCGCCACGGGTATGTCCGCCCATGTCGACCCCTTTTTTCCGGTATTCAATGTCGGCCGCTTTGTAATCCGTGGTCAACCACACAGAAAACAAAGCTACGCCGGCGACAATGAAAAAGTTGCGGGATGCAGCGTGTTCATCGAATCCGGCGATCCAGGGAAGTGCGACCAGTAAGGGGCTGAGAATCAGCTCAATGGTTCCATGAACAGTGAATGGAATTGCTTTGAATAATCCGAACGGATATGCCGTGGCTAGCACCATAACCAGGTGTATCCCGGCAAGCGTGTAGGAAACCGCAGACGCTTCCCTTGTGAAATTCAATAGGGAAGGGGCTATCGCCAATATTAGGATGACCGCATAATCCAAGTAACCGTGGATTTTCGGGGATAGGATTTTCATAAAATGCTCCTTTTTAGGAAATGGGAATGGGACGTAGGGCCTTTATCCCTTATCATTAAAAAAAGATTATTCCGAGCCGTGCGATATGGCCCATTTTACAATTATTGCCCGGTCCCAGTACCCGTCCTGGAACGTTTTTCAGGATACGCGGCCGTTCGCCCCGCCGGCATAAATGTAAGGGCCCAAAACGCGATCCCCAACCGCCGCGGCCATGCGTTGGTCCTAGTGGCCTCTTCCTAGGGGAAGGTTTGAGGCCAAATTGGATACCCTGGAGACACGAACACATGATTAGGGTTTGAGCGGATGCGGGAATCGAGCCGGAGGAAAGCTTGATGATTACGTAAAAAATTCCTTTGCACATTAATGGGTTTGTTCGGTTTTTCGAATCGCAAAAAAGGGGTTTCTCTAAGGTATCAATCCGTGTATCTTAACCTCAGGTCCCGCTCTCTGCGAGGCGCGCGATTCCTTAAATGTGGAGGTGCGAATAACCCGAATCCAGAAACACACATCATTGAATGCCATTACGGGTTAAAACCCGATAGAAGCTGGTGAGTTTCAATCGACCGTATCTCGCAAACGGAGAGCACCAAAATGCCGGACTGAAAAAGGCTTGATTTGGGCGGTTATGAAACTGAAAAAGGGGAGACTTAAGTCTCCCCTTTTGATTTTTGCTGGTTTTCGCCCTGGAAAAGATTACTTCTTTGCGGCCGCGGAATCCCTCTTGACGGATTTTTCCGAGGTAACGCCCGCTGGGGCCGCGGGCTTTGACGCCTTGGAGCTGTCGGACGGGGCCGTCCTGACCGGTGCAGGCTTGGAGACCTTGGCCGGTTTCACGGCCTTGGACTTAGCTGTGGTATCGGGCGCAGCAGGGGCGCCGGTAGCCTGCGCAACGCCGGAAGAATCCTCGGGAGGCACATACCCGGTATCGCCTTCCAGCACCGGCATCAGTTTGCCGCCGCTGCGGATATTGCGGATCATCCAATCCGCGTCGTCCGAAAGATCGCTCGAGGGATATTGAACAAGCATCTTCTCGAAAGAACGCACCGCAGCGGAATCGTTCTTCAGATGCTCGGCATGGATGAACCCGACCATGAACATGGCTTTGTAGTTATTGACGCTCTTGGGATACAGGTACGACAACCGGCGATACTCGGAGAGCGCCTGTTGGTATTTCTCCTGTTCGATGAAGATCTGGGCCATGCCGAAGCAGATGGAGTCCTGCAGGGTCTCCAGCTTGGGAAATTCCACGCGCAGGCGCTGGTATAGTTCCACGGCCTGATCCAGCTTGCGATCATAGTGGTGGTTCTGTGCCTGCTTATAGGCTTCCTGGGGATTCTTGATCTTCGGGGGAAGCAGGGTAGGGTCCATCACCACGACCTGGAATTCTCTTTGGAGGCGATCCGTCTGGCGATCCTCGGCCTGGGTGTAGGCGACGCCTTTTAGGTTCTGGAAAATTTCATAACGGGATTCCTCGAAGGTCAGGGCCACAGTGTCCTTGCGATACCGTTCCGGATTGGTCTTGTATTCGATGTCGAAATCCTTCGGCTCCAAGGTGAGGAATGCGGCAATGTCCCGAACGTGCTTATGGAAATCGCGATCCGAGGAATCCTTGGTGAAATAATCGCGGTTGGTTTCGAAGACCCGTTTCAAGGTGAGGGAATCTATACCGGCCGTGCGGGCCATGATGGAATCCTGATACACCTGGCCCCAAAAGTTCACGCGGTTCTCCTCGCGCTGGGCCTGCATCTTCACGTCATCCAAGATGCCCAGGTTCTTGGCTTCAATGGTCGCCAACTCCCAGGTCAACAGGTAGTCCACCAGAGCTTCGCGGGTATACCGATCCTGCATATGGGCGGGGATTTCCTCGCGCAGGAAGGCCACGTCCTTCTCGCGGACGATTCTGCCCTTGGGCCACGTGGCCAGGGTGTCATCGGACTTTACCGTGGTGGTCCTCTCGGACTTGTAATCCTGTTTCACCAGGGCCTTTACCCGGTCGAACTCCTTGGCTTGCTTGGGCCATTTCTGGACGAGCCAGAACGAATGCCACTTCTTGGTGTCCGGATTCTGGATGGGTTCGCGGACGAGGCCGGTGGTCATTGAGTCCAACATGGTGAACAAGGCTGGCATCATGCCGATTCCCATCGGAAGGCAATGGTCGCGCTTAATGACGCCGATCTCTCCCTGGGCGGGCTTGGTCCAGGAGTTTTCCGAGAACTGGGTCGCGATCTTCTTGAACGCTTCTAGGTCTTTGACGTCTTTAATGCGCTTGGCGAGCTGATCCTTGTTCTTGGACTCGATGTGCCAGACATTGTAGGTTTCCGGGGAGAAATAATTCTCCTTGTGCGACTCGTAGAACTTCTGCAGTTCGACATCGGTGACATCCTGCTTTTCGCTCGCGAGCTTGACGTTGTATTTGGATTTGAGATTGGGCAGGGCATTGTCCGAAAGTTTGGATTTGTATTGGGCCAGGTATTCGTCGCTTACCTTTTTGCGCACGGTTTCGAGGGCGGGAATCTGCTGGGGAGAGCAAGCATCCACCTTGATGATCAGCCAATTACTGTCCTTTTTGACGGGACGGGATACCGCGCCTACCTTGATCTTGGTGGCTTCGTTGAAAAACAGGCTATCGGCGTTTACGGAGCCGAGTTCCCACATTGTTTCCCCTTTGACCTGTCGCCCGACCTTGCCTTGGTTGGCTTTGCTGGCTTCATGAAGGGAGTATTTGACGGCAGCTTCACCGAAGACCAGCCCGGCGGCAATAGCTTTTGCGGCCTCATCGGCGGTTTTCCTGTCCTTGGCCTGGATCAGGGAAAGGTCGCAAAAGGCCTTCTGTTCGAAGCGGCGATTATTGGCTTGGTAGAATGAGTCCAAGGGGGCTTTGGACATGGCCACGGAATCGGCGACTCGTGAGCGAATCTCATCGAAAGGCAGGACTCTGCCGGAATCGTTCGCGAACTTGGTCTGGTTGGCTTTATAATACGCCCGCAGTTCCACTGCAGGCACGCCGCTGTTCTCACCCAGGTGGGTCTGGTAGTAGGCCTGGGTTACGATGCGCTTGTCGATAAGGTCCTGGCGCGCGGCCAGATTGGGATTTTTCCCATACCGGGACTTCTGGGCGGCCATGGCCTGGAGCCTCTGCTTGAGCATGAAGTTGAACTGCTTCCGCCGGGCTTCCGGGTCCTTCATGATTTCTGCTTGGCGATCTGGGGACATGGTCTTGAGCATGAACTCGAAATCACTTTGGGAATATTCGGTACCGGCGATCTTCGCCAGGACCTTGCTGCGATCTTCCCGCTTGCCGTCACAGGCCACTAGGGCTAACAAGGGGAGGAAACACAAAATGCGCTTCATAACGATCCTTTTGTTCTATTGAAAAGAGTCCATTCCCGTGAACACGCGAAGGACCCTGAAAGCGGCACTAAATTAGTAAAAACGTGAGCCGAAGGTTACAAGGGGAGGGGGGCCCGGAGAGGGCTTTATTCTGTAAAAGGCTATGGGA
>JALYSE010000154.1 GCA_030854955.1 Fibrobacterota bacterium
AGCCGACGTCAAGTACAAGATCATGGGCTTCCAGGTGCTTGGCCAGGTGGGATTCGGATCTATTGGTGGAAGCTTCTTCGACAACACCCTGAAGATCGACGGCCGCAACATGCTCGGCTACATGGGCGAAGCCGCCTACTTCTTCCAGGACCTTGCCGGGGCCGGTTCCCAACTCGCGCCTTTTTTCCGATATGAAAACATCAACCTTGATATCGATCCCGCCGCGGCCGGAGCTCCCGACGTAGGCGAACAGGTGCTCACCGGCGGATTGGCCTTCTATCCCAATCCCAACCTGGCCCTCAAGGTCGACGTGGAAAACTGGATTTCCCAGAACCCTAACGCCTACACCGCCAAGAGCGGCGATAAGGGCGACACCAAAACCGTGATCAACCTCGGTTTCGGAGTGATGTACTGATATGAGGCGGAAGCTTCCCTTCCGCATTCTTGCCCAGC
Organism: Fibrobacterota bacterium; assembly: GCA_030854955.1. Taxonomy (GTDB): domain Bacteria; phylum Fibrobacterota; class Fibrobacteria; order UBA11236; family UBA11236; genus Chersky-265. The sequence continues at coordinate 454 of JALYSE010000154.1, forward strand.
TCTGGGCCGCGGGCGCATGCATTTGCTCCGCCGGTCCCATCGGGATTTTTTTCAGTGAAGAAAGCTCACGGCGCGAGCTTTTTCCTACGTATGAACGCGCGGAATACGACACTCTGCGGATCAACGATTCGACCGCAGCCCAAGCCAAGGTCCTGATGAAGGGGCCGATCGCCGAAAAGCAGGTGGTTTTCGAGCGCGTCCTTTCCAAGCAGGGCATAGCCGGGTACATTTATCGGGCCCGGGAGATGGGCAAGGTAGAGCTGATGGATTTCGCAGTATCCCTGGACCGGGAGGGCAAGATCCAGAGGGTGGTCCTGACAGCATACCGGGAAAGCATCGGCGGCGAAGTCAAAAGCAAACGGTTCATGGGACAATTCAAGGGCAAGCATTGCGGGAGCTCCCTGCAGCTCAATCGTGATATCGACGGAATAACCGGAGCCACCTTGTCTTCCCGAGCCATTACCATAGGCGTCCGCAAGGCCGTCTGCTTCTGGAAGCTAAAGTATGGGAAGCATTGAACTCAGACGGTTGCCCCAGTCCCTCAAGATACTCTCGGCCGCTTTCCTCCTCAGCCTGGGACTCGCCTATGCGGTCGCCCTCCTTTTCGTCTTTGTCCAGACGGATATGAAACCCGCGGGTATCTCCTCCCAGTTCCGCGGCACCTCCGAAACCGCCGCGCCCCAAGCCTCGCCCAGTAATACAGCGGTGGATGAGACGGATGAAGCTGCGGTTCCCGCCCTTCCGGAGGAATGGAACAACCGGTCCGCCGGCATGAGGTTCCCCAAATCTCTGAAGGACATGATCCTGACGACCCATCTCCATCTACTTTCCATCAGCATGGTTCTCTTTCTGGTCGGTGGGATTTTCGCCTTTTCGTCCTTCCCGGAAAAAGCCAAGGGACCGGTAATCGCTGCCGGGTTCGCCGGGTTGGTTTTGACTTACGCCTGCATGTGGGCGGTTCGATACGCGAGCGATGCCTTTTCGCCAGGTGTGTTCCTTTTCGGTCTGGTCCAAGCATGTGCTTTGGCGCTGCAATTCCTGGCAAGTTTGCGTGACCTGCTTTTTTACCGCGATAACGCCACGCCAGCCGCCTAGGCTCGGCCCCGGCCATCCTTGAAGTCACCGATCATTTCGATCTATACTTGGTCTGTCTTTCCCGGAGATATGCCATGACGGATCGCGCTTTCCCGCCCTTAAGCCTCGCTTGCGCCTGCCTGGCCCTTATCCTCTCCGGTTGCGCGGGCGGCGGCGGTATGCCGCACCCCACCGCCAAGAACGTAGAGTACGCCGGACGTAACGGACAGGTTACTACGGTATCTACCCTAAAAGTGGGACGTAAGCTTTACATCAGCCGTTGCGCCGAGTGCCATCGTCTCACGGACCCCAAAAAATTGACGCCCGCGGACTGGCCGGAAATGGTGGAACGCATGGCCGAGAACGCCAAAATCAATCCCGACCAACAACGGGCCATCACCCAATACTTGGTGAGCGTTTCAGCCGCGGCCCATGATACGACCTCGGTTCCCCCCGCCGCCATCGGCAGCCCTTCCACGGCCCCCATTCCCTGAAATCCCGCCGAATCGGGCCTTTCCGAAGGGCATTCCCACCCTCTCATAGGGTATATTAATGGAATGACCGGATCGCGGGTCCGCAATGGGCTCCTGGTTCCGGTGGAACAAGCATGGATCCTTCCGCAACACACAAGCACCCGCATAGCCAAGGACATGACCATGACCATGGCGATCACGGGCACCGACCCCACGACCATGCGGGCCTGCCCCACGTCCACCATGCCTCGTACCGCAAACTACTCGTCGGTTTCTGGATCATCGCGGTCTTCATGGTGGTGGAAATCGTCTGCGGCTGGCTGTTCCGCTCCCTGACCTTGATGTCCGACGGATTCCACATGCTTTCCGACGCCGTCGCGTTGGGCCTTTCCGCCTACGCCGTTTCCCTGGGATCGCGCAGGGCCACGGAGGAAAAGACCTTTGGATTCAAGCGCATGGAGATCCTTGCGGCCTTCGCGAACGGCCTCACCCTGCTTCTGCTTTCCCTTTTCATTTCCATCCAGGCGGTGGTCCGATTGTTCCATCCCATTGCCGTGGAGGCCCGCCCCATGCTTTGGGTGGCGTGCCTGGGATTGCTGGTCAACGTGGCGACAGCGTGGTGGCTGCATCAAGGAGCTCATGAGAAGACCGTGAACGAGGAGTCAGCATTCTGGCACGTAATGGGCGACCTGGGCGCGTCCCTGGCTGCCATCACGGCCGCCCTCCTCATCCTCCTCAAGGGATGGCTCTGGGCCGATCCCGTCCTGAGCCTCCTCATCGCGGCCGCCATCACGGTTGCGGGCGTGCGCGTGATGCGGCGCAGCGGGCATATCCTGGTGGAAGGCACACCCGAGGGCGTAACCATTGAGACCGTGAGAAGTGCGATGTTGGCCAACGCCCAGGTGCACGGCGTTCACGATCTACATGTCTGGACCATGAACGGACGGGACCTCTACCTCAGCGCCCACGTGGAAATCCTGGCCGGAGCCGCGACGGAGAAGGAAGTGACCGCATCCCTGACCAAGGCCTTGAGCACCGATTTCCGCATGGACCACATCACCCTGCAAGTGGGGCATTGCCTCGATGACGATTGCTTCAATAATTGCGAGGATCCGGCCGGTCAGGCCCCCTCCCCATCGGCGGAATCCCAGGGCCGCAAAGGCTGAATCCGGGAGCCGGGGACCCGGCTCCATCCAAAAGGGGCCATTCCCTTTCCGAAGAGGGCGTCATTACCGCGTAAGCCATGGATATATGCGCGTTTACCCCCGCCCGGCCTTTGCGGGGCGTTGCCTATTTTTTACAATATGATTCCCGGGATCGCATTGTCGCCAGCGGCTCACATGCCGCGGCGATGAGGGATCCTGCATATCACCTCGGGAGTACTCATGGGATTCATGGATTTCTTTAAACCTGCGTGGAAGCACAGCGAGCCCGGAGTGCGCGCCGCCGCCATCCGTTCCCTGGAGGAGGATCAACAGGCCATCCTCCTCAGCCTCGCTTTGGAGGATCAGGATTCCTCCAACCGTTTGATCGCAGCCCGCAAGATCAAGGATCCGGAGCTCCTCAAGAAGTTGCGGGACCGCAGCACCGATCGGGGCGTTAAGGAACTGGCCCAGAAAGCCTGGGTGGAAACCCAGGTTGCTGCGGCCAAGTCCACCGGCTCGGATCCCCAGGCCGTGGAACTCGGCCGCACGGCCCTGGAAGCCATCGGCGACGATCACCGGGCCTTCGAGGACATCGTCAAGAATGCCCTGTCCCTGGAAATCCGCAAGCTGGCGTTTGCCAAGCTTGTGCATGCCGGAGCCTTCCACTCCGTGGCCCTTGCCGAATCGGACAATGGCTTGGCGCTCAAGGCTCTGGACAAGGTCACTCGGGAAGCCCAGTTGGAAAGCCTGGCCAAGAGCGCCAAAAGCAAAGCCGTCCGTATCGCCGCCAAGGAACGCCTCAAGGCCCTGAACGTCGTGAAGGGTCCGGATGCCGCGACCGTGAACCGGGCCAAACTGGGCTTGGTGCTCGGCGCCGTGGATAAGCTCGCCGCGGCCGCGGATGAGACGCCTCCCAACTACTCTTGGGAAAACGGCGCGAGCCGCCTGGACGAAGCCGAATCCGCCCTTACGGAACTCATGGCAGCCGGCGTGAAGGTGGAACCGGACCCGCTGGCCCGCTTCCGCGACGGAGCCTCCAGGTTCCGCGCGCGTTACGCCCGGGTCAGCCACGAGCGCGCCCAGCGCGAGGAAAAGGAAAAGCAAGCCGCCGAGAACAAAAGAATCAAGGAAGATCTTTGCCTTCAAATGGAAAGCCTCTGGAACATCGTTCCCGAGGAACCCGTCATTCCCGAAGCCGATGCGGAAACCGCGCTTGCGGAAGCCGCGACCGCCGAAGTTTCCGCCTCCGCGGGCGGAATTCCCGATGACACGGCCGCTACTCCCGACCCCGGCTCCCCTTCCCCTGAGAGCTTGACTTCCGCCCCCGTCGAAACCAAGCGCGCGGAGACCACCCTTCTGGAGGCCGCCGCCGCCGAAGTCACCTCATCCGCGGGCGGGGTTCCCGACGATACCGTGGCCGCTCCCGTCCGGGCCGCCGCCGCCAAATCCGCCCGTTCCGGCGAAGCGCGCAAGCCTGCCGTCGAAATCGCAAACCCTCAACTTGCTGAAGTCAACGCCCTGCGCGACCGCTTCCAGAACATCGGATCTTCCGGAGAAGGCGTGGAAGGCGAACTGCAGCGCCGCTTCCGCGCCGCCGCGGAAAGGTTGGAACGCCGCGCCCGGGATCGCGAAAACCTCGCCCGCCGCAGCTACGAGGAAAAGGAACATGGCGGACGTCTCGCTGAACTTTGCGAACGCGCCGAGTCCCTGGCCCAGGTCCCCGCCGGCCAAGCCGCGGACCGCTTCCGCGAATTGCGCCGGGAATGGAACAAGGCCTTGGGTGCCGCCGGCAGCTTTTCCGGCAAGGAGGAATACCGCTCCCGCTTCGAGAACGCCTTGGCCTCCACCCAGGCCTCCCTCGACCAGATGCGGACCGGCAACCTGGAACGGATGAAGGAATTGATTCCTTCCCTGGAAGCCCTGCTGGAAAGCCCGGACATGGCCGCGGCGGAACGGCGTTTCAAGGAACTGAACGGCGAGTGGCGCTCCCTGCACCCCGCCCCAGTGGGCCCGGAAGCCGAGCACATCCTGGGCCGATACCAGGCCTTCCTGGACCGCTTCCGCGAGGCCTCCGATTGGCTGCGTTGGTCCAACATGCGCGCCAAGACCTCCATCTGCGACCGCCTGGAGTCCTTGCATACGCAGGAGGATCGCAAGGCCATGGTCGCTCGCTTCAAGGAACTGCAGGCCGAATGGAAATCCCTGGGACCGGTTCCCTGGGACAGCTCGGAAGCCTTGTGGGACCGGTATCACCAGGTCTCGGACAAGCTTTATGAAAAATGCCGCGAGTACTTCGCCGAACTCGACGAAGAGCGCGAGGGCAATCTCAAGGCCAAGGAAGAATTGTGTGCCCGCATCGAAGCCCTGACCGCCCAGGAGGATATCGACTGGCGCGAGGCCATGGAAACGGTGAAGGAAGCGCAGAGCGCCTGGAAAACCATCGGGGCGGTGCCCAAGGTCCAGTCGGACGCGGTATGGAACCGGTTCCGAGCCGCCTTCAACGCCTTTTTCGAGCGCAAGGACGGCAACAACCTAGACAACATGTCCCGCAAGCTGGAATTGGTAACGGTGGCCGAGACCTTGCAGGATTCCACCGACTGGAAGACCGCTGGAGCGCAGATCAAGGAAGCCCAGGAAAAGTGGAAGACCATTGGCCCGGTGCCCCGGGATCAGGCCGATGCCATCTGGGAACGCTTCCATGGCGCCTGCGAGAAATTCTACCAGGCCCGACGCGTCCATATCGAGAAACAGGAGCAGGAGAAGCCTCAAAACCTGATCAAAAAGGAAGAACTCATCCAGGCGGTGGAAAGCCTGGAGTCGCTTCCCGGCGATCAGGAACGTTTCGACCGGATCAAGGAGGCGCAGTCCGCCTGGAAGGAAATCGGCCCCGCCGGGACCCGCGATGTCGAGGACGCCTTGTGGGAACGCTTCCGCAAGCCCATCGATCTCTATTTCGAAGGCCGCAAGGCACGCATGGGCGATGAACGCAAGCTGCGTGACGAGAACGCCAAGGAGAAAGAAGACATCTGCATCGAGGCGGAGTCGCTGATCGGTTCCACGGAGTGGAAGGCCACCATCGACAAAATCAAGTCCCTGCAGGAACGCTGGAAGGCCACGGGCCCCGCACCCCGGGACCAGGACCGCGAATTGTGGAAGCGTTTCCGCACCGCTTGCGACGCCTTCTTCGACCGGCTCAAGGAGAACTCCTCCAAGCGCGACCAGGAGCGCGGCGGAAATCTCAAACGCAAGACCGATCTTTGCTTCCTGGTGGAGATTATGCTTGCGCGTACGCCCACGGATGAGGAAGCCCAGGCCAGGGCCGCCTGGCAAACCGAAAGCCTACCGGTGGACATCGCCCGCTTCAAGGAACAGGGCGTGGACTGGAACGACAATACCGAAAAGGTCAAGGCCATCCAGCGGGAATGGAAGAAGATCGGACCCGTGCCCCGGGACGTCAGTGATTCCCTATGGGAACGGTTCCACACTGCCTGTGACGGCTTCTTCGAAGAGCGCCGGGTGGCCTTGGGCCTGCGCCCCGAGGATCCCCAGGCCAATCTGGATAAGAAGCTTGAGCTTATCGCCGATGCGGAAGCCCTGGCCCAGAATCCCGGCCCCGACGCCGGCAAACAGACCGCCAACCTGGAACGGGAATGGCGCCGCATCGGCGCGGTGCCCCGTGCCCAGAGCGACTATGTCTGGGCCCGCTTCAACGAAGCACTGGATCTTGCCATGGGACGCCCGCGCGAAGAAGGGTCTTCCCACGGCGGCGAGTCCGGTCCGGAAGGCGACGACCAGTCTGCATCGGAGCCCGAAACCGAGACCTCGGTCAGGCCCTGACATCCGCCGGAAACGGCGGCATCCCAAACGTAAGCGGCGGCCGGAATCCCGGCCGCCGCTTTTTTTCAGCCCGACGGTCCTGAAGGCCCGTTGGAATGGGCTTTCAGAGCCTCCCGTTGCGCCCGCTTCCGAACTCCCTACTGACGCCATGCATTTCCTCAACCAAGCCTATAAACATTGCAATACCGTGGGCGCGGGTGGTGCTGGTCGGAAGGGGCAAGCCAGAAGGATTGCCAAAGCGTTTGATTGCGGCATCCGGTTCATACCCCAAAGATTGGAAACTGCCTCCGCCGTATCGGCATAGGCGATAGCCACCGAAAAATCCGTGTACAAGGCCAGATCCGGATTGTTTTCCAATTTGATGCTAACCCCTTGGAGGCAAGCCATCGCCGTGCAGCTGCATTAATCCACGGATGGATTTTTGCAGGTCAATCAGGTGGACAGGGCGATGAATGCGGAGAATATTACGCGAACGCTCATGGGGAACTCACAGGTGAAATTTGTGCTGGCCGATTCCCAAAAGCCGCGCCTTGCTTGTGCAATGCTACGACCTTTTCCGCCAACTTTTCCAGACTCCGCGAATCTATCAGATGGTGCCAAAAGGGCGGGTGGCGATTGGTCAGGATCACGATTGCTCGCTTATCCTCAAGAGTCCACCCGACAATCGAGTGCTGCCCAAAGGTACCGCCCGTATGCCACGCCACCGTCCCCAATCCGGGAAACTCGGTCAGCATCCAGCCCAATCCCACCTGCGTGCCCGCTCCGACCTTTGCGCAGGGTTCGACCATGATGCGAGATAGCGAGGCCCAGGAAGGATCTTCCAAGCCCATCTGGGCGCGCAGGAAGCGGATCATGTCGGAAACCGACGAGCGCCAAAGACCCGCTGGTTCCATCCCCCTCCAGGAAAAGGGCGGAAGCATCCGTCCTTTCCGATCGTGGCCATCCACCAAGCGCTCCGTGGGAAGGACGCTCCTGTCGATACGCGTTTCCCGCATGCCCAACGGGATCAGCACGCGCTCCATCACGGCCCGCTCGTAGCCCATACCCAAACATTCCGCCAAGATGTGGCCCAACAAGGACATGCCCACGTTGGAGTAATTGAATTTGCCGAACCGGCGGGGGCGCAGGGACTGGATGCGGAGGAAAGTCTCGAGGTCCTCTGGGCGGAAGGATTCGGCAAAGGCCCTGGCTCGGGTAAGCATGGTCCAGGTGCCGACCGGATTCGCCGGAAGTCCCGAAGTATGGCTGGCGAGATGACGCAGCGTCACCTTGGAAGCGAAGGGATACTGGGGACGAAATTTCGCGACGGGATCCTCGAGTTTCACCACGCCTTCTCGGACCAATATCGCCAACAAGGTGGTCGTAAACGTTTTGCCCACGGAACCGATTTCGAATAAGGGCTCCATGCCCGAATCACCCAGTCCATGGGAGAACCCCACGCGCCGGCCGTCGCCTATCACCGCACCATGCAAGACAGGGCGCGGCGACTTTCGGACAAAGGCATCAATCTCGCCTTGAATCAGGCTTGCGGCATTGGGACCGGTGGTCGCCATGCGTAAAATCTCACTTGGCTCTGTCAACATCGCCCCCGGAAAACGCGTCCGCTACAGGAATGGGCTTTACGTAGAAAAGCATGTTTCCGTCCTTTTCCGCAAAGTGTCCGGCTTCAAACCCGAATGACTTATACGTCCGCACCGCGCGGGAATTATTTTCCAGCACTTCCAAGGTCAGCTTACAGCATCCCATTGCGCGCGCTTCATTTTCTACCGCACCCAAAAGGGCCATGCCAATGCCTTGCCCACGGTACCCGGGCTCCACGGCCAAATCGTGAATGTTGATGAGAGGCTTGGCGGCGAAGGTGGAGAATCCCAGGAAGCATACGGCAACGCCGACAGCTTTTTCTCCGGAATAGGCGAGGAAGATGCGGGTGGTAGGATGGGCTTTAAGGCCCGCGATCAGGTTCTCCTGTACGAAAGGAGGCAGGGACGGAAGCGAGCCCCCCATGGGATCCTGGGCGTACATGCCGATGAGTCCGAGGATGGCGCTACAGGACTCCGTGTTTTCAAGATCCGCGTGCCGGATTACGATCGCGTTCATGGATGCTTTTCTGTGAAATACGTAGTAGGAAAGGTATCAAATCAATGGGAATACTGGGCCGCAAATTTCGGTGAGGCTGAAATAAATGGCTCAGCCTTGATGGCGGAGCCCCAAAGATTTCAGGATGGCCCGGTGTGCTACGGATTACCGTAACGTGTAGGTCAACGTACCCAGCCCTGTCCATGACTCCGGCCATGAAGAAATCCGAGACGGCGGCCTCCCTTCAAGCCCAGGGAGAGGTGGTGGGGTATGGGCATGTCCCAAGGCGCCGGGATGCCGAGGTGCAGGGAATAGACGCCCGTTCGAGGGTGGATTCGGGCAAGGCCTCGCCGGATCGCTTTCCTACCCTATGTGTCCGGGGTCACAAATATACCCCTAGGGGGGACAGGCTGCCAATCGTCTTTGTTAGTTTTCGATACTAACAAGAAGGCAGTACCCCATGGAATGGCTCTCTCGCATCGCTCCCGGCACCGCACCAGACGGCTCGCCAATCCTTTCCGTGCTGGGAAAGCGCACCTATCGGTTCGCCAATAACAAAACCGCCTGGCTGGACGAAGAGCAGGTCGATTTCATCGAGGCGGACGAATATGGGGGTCAGGGCAACCCCCAGAAGGACGCCATGCGCCTGGAATCGGACCTGGTGGCCTACAAGCCCATGACCGATTTCATCCTTATCGGCAAGGCCCACGTGCCCGGCGGCAAGAAGGCCGGCTACCTGGACGTTGGAGTGCAGGTTGCGAACGGACGCAAGATAGCGCGGATATTCGGCAACCGTAAAGCCTACGTGACCGCAACCGGAATCGCTTTTTCGGAACCCGAGCCCTTCACCGACATGCCCCTAGACTATTCCCGCGCTTACGGCGGCCAGGACATCAAGTCGGACGAAGGCTTCACCTATTCCTATCTGAAGAATCCCGTCGGCCGGGGCTTCGTGATCAAGAACACTCCACAGGCCATCCAGGACCTGGCCCTGCCCAACATTGAGGATGCGCAGAAACTACTCACGCCCCAATCCCTAGTCATCGGTCGTTTCGATCGGTGGCCCGCCGCCCCGGAACCGGTCGCCTTCGGATGCACCAGCAAGAATTCGCACCCCCGCTTCACCATGGCGGGCCTTCCACCCGAGGATTGGACCCGCGCGGAGGCCGATCGCCAACGCTCCCTGCGCGCCGCGCCCGAAGTGGGCACCGCCGGATCGCCCCAGCCTTCGCCCATCCCGCCCATGCTCAATCCCATGTTCTGGAACGGTGCGGCTCCCGGCCTCCGCTTTCCCTATCTCAAAGGCGACGAAACCGTAAAGCTCGCCCACCTAGACTCCGCCTTCGCCCAATTCGCCTTCACCCTGCCGGGCATCCGCCCCACGGCGGTGCTGGATGTGGGCGAAGGCCCCGAATTCATGCAGATGATGCTGCACACCGTGGTCCTGTACAAGGAAACCAACCAGGTTACGCTCACTTGGCGGGGCTGCTCGTATTACGGCGGCCTGGAAGCGATGAAGGAATTCACCATGCTGGATTTCTCGGTAAAGGAGGCCTAATGGGCAAGCCCGCAGCCCGCATGGGCGATCTCACTGCCCACGGAGGCACCATCACCTTGGGGCAGCCGACCATCCTTATCGGCAAGATGCCCGCCGCCACCCTGGGCGGCATGCATGTCTGTCCCATGTGCACCGGCCCCGTGCCGCACGTGGGCGGTCCCATCATCCTGGGCAGCACCGGCGTCCTCATCGGCAAGCTGCCCGCCGCCCGGATTTCCGACATGGCCGTTTGCGTGGGCCCGCCCTCCATGGCGGCCCTGGGTTGCATGACCGTCCTGGTCGGCGAAGCCGGAAGCGGTTCGCAAGCGGGTAGCGCCGAAGCTGCCGCCGCCGCGGCTGCGGCCAAGATGTCCGGACCCAAGGCCATCAAACCCTTCCCCAACTCGGAATCGCCCGAAGCGCCTCCGGAAATCCATGCCGTCGAATTCGAATTCACCGACTCGGCGGGCAAACCTCTGGCCGGAGTGCCCTACAAGCTCA
>JALYSE010000007.1 GCA_030854955.1 Fibrobacterota bacterium
TTCGATGTTCCGCTCGGCCAGATATCCCAGATAAGGGACCAGGGCATCCAGCCGCTTTTCCCACTCCCGGTTCAGCGCGCCCCCTGCGGTGATCAGGTCGGCCCACTCGGAGTCCTTCAGGCGGCTTAGGATGCCGCCCTTCCAGGCGCAGGGTTCCTTTTGAATCGGGGGGCAGGCATGCCACATGAGGTTAACCACGGCCCCGGCGTCCCATTGGCGCTCGGCTTCCCGGATCATGGCCCAACGGTATTCCGCCCGGTCGTCAAAAAGAAAATCCCCGCTCCAAAGGGCAGGGTATTTTCCCGTGATGGCGTGCAGGCGCTCGGTCCAGGTGGAAGGAGAGCCCGATTTCAGATCATTGTGGATTCCCACCATGGTCCTGTCGCCCGAAATCCGTTTCAGGAAATCGAGGACCCGGCTGGGATGACCGGATACGGTGGTCGCCGGATCCGATGGGATCAAATCTTAGCCAGAAACGTTTCCACGTCCTTGGTGGTGTTGAGGATTATTTTGAGGTCCAGGAAATCATCCTTCCCGATTCTGACGGACCGGAGCGGACGTCCGCCGAACATGGGAATGAAATCCTGCGAATCGTTTTTTTCCAGTTTGACGGCGCGGTTGTCGTGGAAGTTGGGTTTCATATGGATTCCTTTCGACCAGGTTAAAGAGCAATCACAATGCCATCTTTTACGTGCTGACAAAGCGCCAGATTTGCTCGAATTGGACAGGAACCTATCGGTTACCTGTGCCAATCTTGACCGTACCGGTCAACAACGTTGCCAAACAAAACGCTTCATTAAATGAAAATCCGACAGGGAGAGATGGCAATGGAAAAGCGCGGTGATGGAAGGAAAATGGAAGAAATGGGGAATATCCGGGAACGGCGGGATTGAAAAAGGCCCCGGGTTGGGGGGCTTGCCATATGCATTATTGGAGAGAGGGTCGGACTCAGCAAGGACCGGATGGCGGCCCGGGCCCGACCTAGGCTTCAGGCTGGAGCGGGTGTTTCGCTCGGAGAGGGAACAGGCGTACCCACGGCCCCCTGTGCGCCGGCCGGGGTGCCTTCCAGTCCATGTTCCTTGAGCTTGCGCCACAGGGTGGAACGCGAGATCCCGAGCCTGCGGGCGGCTTCGGTATGGTTCTTTTGGCAGATGTCCAGCGCCTTGCGGATATAGTTCTTCTCGAGTTCCGCCAGGGTCATCAGGGAGTTGGGGGTGTTTTCGGCTACAGCCACTTCGCCTTTGGGCAGAGCGTACAAGACCGGCCCCCCGTGGGATTTCACCAGGTAGTCGGGAAGATCGTCCAGCACGATATGCTCGCCTTCGCATAGCGCGACTGCATGCTCGATGATGTTCTCCAACTGCCGGATGTTTCCCGGATAGTCGTAGTTGAGCAGCAGGGCTTCGGCATTCTTGGCGATCCCGTGGATCTCCTTCTTGTTCACCGAGGAATATTTCTTGACGAAGGTGCGGATGAGTCCGGGAATGGAGCTCCTGCGGTCGCGCAGGGGCGGCAGGGTCAGGTGGAAGATGCTCACGCGGTAATAGAGGTCTTCTCGGAAGGTGCCGTTGGCGATGGCCTTATGCAGGTCCTTGTTGGTCGCCGCGATCACGCGCACGTCCACGTATTTGTTTTCGTTGTCGCCCACCCGGCGGATTTCCTTTTCCTGCAGAAAGCGCAGCAGCTTCACCTGGGTCTGCAGGGACAATTCCCCGATCTCATCCAGGAACAGGGTGCCCTTGTCCGCCATTTCGAACAGACCCTTGCGATCGGCCACCGAGCCGGTATAGGATCCTTTGCGCGATCCGAACAACTCCGATTCCACCAGGCTCTCAGGAATGGCGCCGCAATTCACGGCCACGAAGCTCTCGTCGGCGCGCTCGCTCAGGCGATGGACGATGTTGGCCGTGAATTCCTTGCCGGTGCCGCTCTCGCCCGCGATCAGGATGGTGCTGTTGGTGGGGGCCACCTTGGTCAGCGTCTTCAGGATCTTCTTCATGGCGGGCGAGGATCCCAGCAGGTCTTCCAGGTAGCGCTCTTCCAGGGCGCGGTGGTTTTTACGCGTGAGGCCATGGCTCAGGGCCTTGGAGGCCATGCTTTCCATCAGCTTCACGTTCACGGGCTTGATCAGAAAGGAATGGGCCCCGCGCTGCACCGCCGCTTCCGCCTTCTGAGTGTCCCTGACGGTAGCCAGGATGAACACATCGATGCCGGGATTGTTCTCCCTGGCCAGATCGAGGATGTCCAGGCTGTCGATGGTGAGGAAGTCCGTGGACAGGAACATGGCGCCGATGCCGCCTTGGGTGATCAGCTTAATGGCACTCTGGCCCCCGCTGCTCTCCATGATCTCGGTATTGGGGATCGACCAGTTGTTGAAGACCTCTTTTTTGAGCTCCGGGTCGTTGTCGAGTATGAATATCTTCATAACCGTTTCAGCATTACGGGAACGCCTGTTCAGCATTCCCAATGCGCTCCCGTCACGTGAAAAACGTCTTTGCTTTCTGGAAGAAGGACTTCGGATGGTCCTTCTCCTGCACTTTTTCAAGTTCTTTTAAGACTTCGATCTCCCTGGCGCTCAGATTCTCCGGGGTATGCACGTGGATTTTCACGTACTGGCTGCCCCTTTGGTGGCCGCTGATGTCCGGCAACCCTTTGTTGCGCATGCGCATCAGCTTTTCGCTCTGGGTTCCCGCCGGGATCTTGAGCTCGACTTCCCCGTCGATGGTCCTGACGCGGATGTCCCCGCCAAGGGCCACGGTGGTATAGGAAACCTCGACCTGGTGGTAGAGGTCCACGCCGCGCCGTTCGAAGAATTCGTCTTCCGCCTCCTTGATGGCGACAATCAGGTCGCCGCTGGGCCCGCCTTGCGGTCCCGCATGCCCCTCGCCGCGCAAGGTCAGGTAATTGCTTTCCTCCACGCCCGGGGGGACGTCGATGGAAATAGTGACTTCGTCCTGCACGCGGCCGCCGCCATGGCAATTCGTGCATTTCGTTTTGATCAATTGACCGATGCCCTGGCATTCCGGGCAGGTGGTCACGTTGACGATCTGCCCGAAGAAGGAGCTCTGCACCTGCCGCACTTGGCCTTGGCCGGCGCATACATGGCAAGTCTGCTTGCCGGTGCCGCCTTGGCCCGCGCACGATCCGCACTTGTTGAAACGCTTAAGCTTGACCTTCTTGTTCACGCCTGCGGAAACGTCCTGCAAGGTCACGGTAAGGGAAATCTGCAAGTCCTGGCCTCTTGGGGGACCTGAACGCCGTCCGCCGCGAGCTCCGCCCTGCCGACCGAAGAAGTCCCCACCGAAGATGTCGCCGAAGGCGCTGAAGATATCCTCGAAATTGCTGAAGCCCTCGGCACCGCCGCCTCCGCCCTGCACGCCGGCATGGCCGAAGCGGTCGTATTGCGCGCGCTTTTGCGCGTCGCTGAGCACAGAGTACGCTTCCGCCGCTTCCTTGAATTTCTCTTCGGCTTCCTTATTGTCCGGATTCTTGTCAGGATGGAATTTCACGGCCAACTTTTTATAGGCCGATTTGATGGCTGCGACGTCAACGTCCTTGGCGACGCCCAGTATTTCGTAATAATCCCGCTTTGTCGCCATAACCAAATTCCTTCGATGCATGAAACTCAAACCTACAAGACAACAAAAGGGGCGAAACGCGCCCCTCCCCGGAAGGCGGTCCCGCCGGGGCTCCAGGCCCCCGGGACACTTCCGTTTTTAAAAATACCAACTATGGGTATGTTATTCGACTACTTCGAAATCCGCGTCCACCGCATTGTCGTCCTTGCCCTTGGCTCCGCCTTTTTGGCCGGCTCCTGGGTTCGCGCCGGCTGCGCCGGTGGGACCCGCGCCGGGTGCGCCTTGCGCTCCGCCTGCCTGGGCGTTCTCGGCCGCAGCCTTGTACATGGCTTCCGAGAGCTTGTGGGAGGCTTCCTCCACCTTCTTGATGGCGGCCTGGACTTCTTCCAGGTTGTCCGAGCCCTCGATTTTCTTCAACTCGGCCACGGCGGCTTCCACTGCGGACTTGTCTTCCGCGGAAATCTTGTCGCCGTGCTCCGAGATGAGCTTTTCGGTGCTGTAAATCATGTGCTCGGCCTGGTTCTTGACCTCGGCCTTTTCCTTTTCCTTCTTATCGATCTCGGCGTTGGCCTCGGCTTCCTTGACCATGCGTTGGATCTCGTCCTCGGACAGGCCGGAAGACGCTTCGATCTTGATCTTCTGTTCCTTGCCGGTGGCCTTGTCCTTGGCGGCCACGTGCACGATGCCGTTGGCGTCGATGTCAAAGGTCACCTCGACCTGGGGCATGCCGCGGGGAGCCGCCGGGATGCCGGTCAGTTCGAAGCGGCCAAGGGTGCGATTATGCCTCGCCATCTCGCGCTCGCCCTGGAGCACATGGATGGACACGGCCGGCTGGTTGTCTTCCGCCGTGGAGAACACCTGGCTCTTGCGCGAGGGAATGGTGGTATTGCGTTCGATGAGCTTGGTCATGACGCCGCCCAGGGTTTCGATGCCCAAGGAGAGGGGGGTCACGTCCAGAAGCAGCACGTCCTTTACGGCGCTGTCGCCGGCGAGCACGCCCGCCTGGATCGCTGCGCCCACGGCCACGACTTCATCGGGGTTCACGCCCTTGTGGGGCTCCTTGCCGAAGAACTCCTTGACCTTGTCCTGGATGGCCGGGATGCGGGTGGAGCCGCCCACGAGGATGACCTCGTCGATGTCTTCCTTCTTCTTGCCCGCGTCCTTGAGGGCCTGGGCGCAAGGCTCGATGCTCTTGTCCACCAGGGCCTGGGTCAGCTGGTTGAACTTGGCCCGGGTGAGGGTCAGGTCCAAATGCTTGGGTCCCGAGGCATCCGCCGTGATGAATGGCAGGTTGATGCTGGTACTGGTGCTGCCGGAGAGATCGATCTTTGCCTTCTCGGCCGCTTCCTTCAGGCGCTGCAGTGCCATCTTGTCGTTGCGCAGGTCGATGACGTTGTCCTTCTTGAACTCGGCCGCGATCCAATCGATGATGACCTGGTCGAAATCGTCGCCGCCCAGATGGGTGTCGCCGTTGGTTGACTTCACTTCGAAGACGCCATCGCCGATTTCCAGGATGGAGATGTCGAAGGTGCCGCCACCGAGATCGTATACGGCGATGGTTTCGTTCTTCTTTTTGTCCAGCCCGTAGGCCAGGGCCGCGGCGGTAGGTTCGTTGACGATGCGTAGCACTTCCAGGCCCGCGATCTTGCCTGCGTCCTTGGTGGCTTGGCGCTGGGCGTCGTTGAAGTACGCCGGCACCGTTACCACGGCCTGGGTGACGCTTTCGCCCAGATAGTCCTCGGCGATCTTCTTCATGGCCTGGAGGACCATGGCGGAGACTTCCGGAGGCGTGTATTTCTTGCCGTCGATTTCCACGGCCACGGGTTCGTTGGCGCCGCCCACTACCTTGTAGGTGACGCGCTTGCGTTCCGCGTCCACTTCGTTGCCCACATGGCCCATGAAGCGTTTGATGGAATACACAGTGCGCTCGGCGTTGGTTATAGCCTGACGCTTGGCAACATGGCCGACCAGCCGCTCGCCGGACTTTGTGAACGCCACGATGGACGGAGTGGTGCGGTGGCCTTCGGCGTTGGGAATCACGGTGGGCTTGCCGCCCTCCATGACCGCTACGCAGGAATTCGTCGTGCCTAAGTCGATACCGATGATCTTACCCATTTTAGTGCCCTTTCAAAAACTTTGTACCGGTTTCGCCCTTAGGGCTTTCCCGTCGAAACGATGACTTTCGCATGCTTGAGAATCTTGTCCTTGGCCTTATAGCCCTTCTGGAGCACCTGGGAGATATGGTTCTCGGGAACCGTGTCGCTCGGCTGCTGCATCAGGGCATCGTGCAAGTTGGGATCGAATTCCTTTCCCACGGGGTCGATTTCGGCCAACCCTTCGTCGGAGAGGATTTCCTTGAACTTGTTGTAGATGAGGCGCGTGCCTTTTTCCAGATCCTCCAGCTTTTCGGATTTGTGCTTCGGATCGAAAGCCAGATTGAAATTGTCCAGGACCTCGGTCAGCTTGCCCAGAAGCTTGGCGTTGGCAGATGAAATCAGCTCGAAGTTCTCTTTGGACGTGCGGCGACGGAAATTCTCGAACTCGGCGAGTAGACGGAGATGCTTGTCCTTGGCATCCTGAAGCTCCTCGCTCAGCTTATCGTAGAATTTGGAATCCTGTTCCGAATCGGCAGTGCCGTTTTCATCGGTGCCGATAGGCCCGGTCCGATCCTCGGATGATTCGGAAGATTGGTTCTGGGCGTTTTGATTTTCCACGTCAGTTTCCTCGGGTGCCGTAAAGTCTTTTGTCTCTGTCATAAGCGTCTGCCTTCTCAGGTGTCCGGTTGGAAGGGAGCGGTCCCTTCTATGGGGTTCCCGGACCAGGTGGTCTTGTCTAACCCCTTTTGAGTCTTGTCCTTGCGGTTCAATGCCTTGGCCGTATGGTCAACGATGGAGATGAGCCTGGAATAGGGCATTCGCTTGGGACCGATCACTCCGATGATGCCATGGGCCCCGCCCATGCTGAATGCCGAGGTAACGATGGAGACGGACCGAAGCTTATGTCCCTCTTGGTGTTCTTCCCCGATAGTAACATGGACTCCCTCTTTCTCATTCCTTTGGCGCAAAAAGTGTACCAACGCCATCTTCGAGTCCAATAAATCCAAAATAGATTCCAGGTCCTCTAATTTCTCAAAATCGGCACGTGAGAAGATGTTCTTGGTGCCTGAGATTTGCACTTCCTGGTGACTTTGAGATTTGAAGAGTTTCGAAATGGAACGATCGAAAAAGCTGAATGCCTTTTTCTCTTCTTCTGAAGCGGAGCTTTCCTTGGGATTTCTGAGAAGACTGTTCAAAAATGAAACAGGCTTGCCTTGCATCCTCTCATTTATACGCCGAGCGATGGATTCCAGCCTATAAATCGAGGTGTCCACCCCCGAATCCACCAAGGTTGTCCGAAAAACCGTTTCCGAGACCGAAAGCACGATCATGACCCGATTCTCATCCAATGGGACCAGGGACAGGTTCTTAAAGAGGCTTTCCTCTACCGAAGGGGAAACGGCGACGCCCAACTGGTGGGTGAGGTTTCCCAGGATCCGGGCCGTATGGGCCATCAGCTCCTGTTCCTCATGAACTTCGGAAACCTCGAATTCAATGGTACGTTGCTCTTCCGGGCTCAAGGCTTCAACCTGCATCAAATCGTTTACATAGGTGCGGTAGCCTTGATCGGTGGGGGTGCGTCCCGCTGAAGTATGGGGCTGTTCCACGAAGCCCAAATCTTCGAGCTCCGCCATGGTATTGCGGATAGTGGCGCTACTTGCCTGGAGGAGGGGATTGACGCTGAGCACCTTGGACGAAACGGGTTCCGCCTTGACGATATAATGATCGACGATGGCGGTGAGGACCTGCTTCTGCCTGGGATTCAAGGGGGTGTTCACGCGACCGGTCTCCTCAGGGTGATGGCGCCGATTCCGCCGGAAAAGAGCTCTTTTTAACCAAAAAGTCCCCTGACGCGGTGCGCCAGGGGACGAATCAAAACGACAAGGTTCCCGGCGCATTGCGCCGGGAGGGGACTACATCATCCCGTCCATGCCGCCCATTCCACCCATGCCGCCCATGCCGCCGCCCATGCCGCCGCCGCCGCCGGAAGACTTCTCTTCCTTCTTCTCGGCAATCAGGCAATCGGTCGTGAGCAGAAGCCCGGCGATCGAAGCCGCATTGCGTAGCGCCGTGGTGGTGACCTTGGCGGGGTCGATGACGCCGTCGGCGATGAGGTTCTTGTACTCGCCGGTGCGGGCGTTGAACCCAAAGTCATCCTTGCCTTCTTTGACCTTGTTTGCCACGACCGACGGTTCTTCGCCGGCGTTGAGGGCGATTTGGCGCAGGGGCTCTTCGCATGCGCGGCGCACGATGGCGACGCCGATGGCCTGGTCGCCGACCAGCTTGAGGCCGTCTAGCGCCTTGGCGGCGCGGATGAGGGCGACGCCGCCGCCGGCCACGACGCCGGATTCAACGGCTGCGCGGGTGGCATGCAAGGCGTCGTCAACGCGATCCTTCTTCTCTTTCATGGCGGTCTCGGTGGGCGCGCCCACTTCGATTACGGCCACGCCGCCGGCCAACTTGGCAAGGCGCTCCTGGAGCTTCTCCTTGTCGTAGTCGGAGGTGGTCTCTTCGACCTGGCGGCGGATCTGGGCGACGCGGCCCTTGATGTCCGCAGCTTTGCCGGCGCCGTCGACGATGGTGGTATTGTCCTTGTCGATTTTGATCGACTTGGCGTTGCCGAGGTCATCGATGGTGGTGTTTTCCAGCTTGAGGCCGGTCTCTTCCGAGATCACGCGGCCTCCGGTGAGGATGGAGATGTCTTCCAGCATGGCCTTACGGCGGTCGCCGAAGCCCGGGGCCTTGACGGCCGCGACCTTGAGGGTGCCGCGGAGCTTGTTCACCACGAGGGTGGCCAGGGCTTCGCCATCGACGTCTTCAGCGATGATGAGCAGGGGCTTGCCGCTCTGGGCTACTTTCTCCAAGATGGGGAGCAGGTCCTTCATGGAGCTGATCTTCTTGTCATAGATCAGGATGGCGGCGTTCTCGAGGACCGCTTCCATGGAGTCCGGGTTGGTCACGAAGTAGGGCGAAACGTAGCCGCGGTCGAAAAGCATGCCTTCGGTGATGCGGAGGTTGGTCTCGGCGGACTTGGCTTCCTCGATCTGGATGACGCCATCTTTACCAACTTTGGCCATCGCTTCCGCGATCCAGTTGCCGATTTCGATCTCGTTGTTGGCCGAGATGGAAGCGACCTTGGCCCACTCTTCCTTGGTGGTGACGGGCTTGGCCATCTTGTTGACTTCGGCGATCACGGCTTCGGCCGCGATGTCGATGCCGCGCTTCAATTCGATCGGGCTGGCGCCGGCGATCACGTTCTTGAGGCCTTCAGTCACAATGGCCTGGGCCAGGACCGTGGCGGTGGTGGTGCCGTCACCGGCGATGTCGGAGGTCTTGGAGGCGACTTCCTTGACCAGCTGGGCGCCCATGTTTTCAAACGCGTCTTCCAGCTCGATTTCCTTGGCGACGGTTACGCCGTCCTTGGTGCTGGTGGGGGAGCCGAAGCTCTTTGCGAGCACGACATTGCGGCCTTTGGGACCGAGGGTGATCTTCACTGCGTTGGCGAGCTTGTCAACGCCCCTCTTGAGGGCGGCGCGGGCTGCGGTATCAAATACGAGTTGCTTTGCCATTGATTAATCTCCTTGTTTCAACTTTTCGAAATTTGTTTCGTTAATGATCGGAAAAACCGTTTTTATCAGCCGATGACGGCGAGGACGTCGCTCTCGCGCATGATCAGGTATTCTTTGCCTTCCACGACGACTTCGGTGCCGGAATACT
The DNA here is from genome assembly GCA_030854955.1 of Fibrobacterota bacterium. Classification (GTDB taxonomy): domain Bacteria; phylum Fibrobacterota; class Fibrobacteria; order UBA11236; family UBA11236; genus Chersky-265. Next base: position 9,392 of record JALYSE010000007.1, read on the forward strand.
TGCCGTACAGGACGGTGTCGCCGACTTTGACTTCCATCTTGATCAGGGTGCCGGCGTCCGAGGCTTTGCCGGGACCGGCGGCCACAATACGGCCCTTTTGGGGCTTCTCTTTGGCGGTGTCCGGGACATAAAGGCCGCCAGCGGTTTTTTCCGCGGCTTCCAGGGCTTCAACAAGGACTCGATCGGCTAGGGGCTTCACGTTCATGGTTTTCTCCTTAACGAGGTGACTAGTGGTTTGCCAAGATTTGACAGGTGCTTTAGCAGTCTTGGGGCAAGAGTGCTAACTTTGGGGGCTAATATAGTGGTTTTTTTAGCCAAATTCAAGTCCCGGCAGGCAACCTATCATCAATTCAATCCGTTATCGTTCCATTTTGGAACGGGACCCGTGAAATTATCAAAAATTCCAAGGCCACCCTGAGCATTTTTTTTCGACCTATTTTTCATCCAATGCTGTTGCGCGCCTTTGCCACAAACCGGAAACCCCTCCTGCTTGCCCTATTCGGCTTGAGCCTCATGATCGGGATTTTTGAAGGCAGCTTCATCTTGATCGCCAAATCGGCGGTGACCGGGGCCGGTTGGCAAACTTGGAGCATTCCTCTTCTCGCCCTCGCCGCCATCGTCACTTTGCGGACGTTGACGCAATTCCTTTCCACCCGCCTGGAATTGCGCGGCATGTTCGGTTGGTTGCATGAGCGCAGGGAGAGCCTCCTACGTGCGGCCTCATTGCGTTCCTTTCCGGCCTACCGGAATCCCTGGCGTAACACCCTGGTTACCGCCTTGGACGAGGGCCTCGATGACCTGGGTCAGGGAATAAGCGCGGGCATCCGCTGCCTAGCTGCCTTGACGCACGCGCTCGTCCTGGCGCCCCTCCTGTTCCTCTTCTCCTGGAAGCTGGCGGTGGGGGCGTTGGCCCTTGCGGTGCCGGCCCTGTTGGCCAGCAGGCTGCGGGCGGGAATGCTGGCCGAATCGGCTACGCGTTGGAGCGAATCCAAAGCGACCCTGTCGGCGGATATGGAGGCGTTCGCCGAAGGCCTGGAGGCGCATGCCGGAAATGGCCGATTGGCGTATTCGGCGGAGAGGCTTTCCGGAGGCATGGAGCGGCACGCCCGGCGCGCGCGTTCGTGGGAGACGGCGAAGGCGGTCTTCCCTCCGGCGTTGGAATGGTTCTTTTTCATGGCGCTGGCCGGTCTGGCTCTGGCCGCAGGGGCTGCGGGGACCGCCGCATCACCGGCCGGTTCGGGTCCCCTGGCCCTGTTGCCATTCGGAGGTCTGCTTCTGCTCATGTACCGGCCCATCCGGGAATGGGCCCGCAACTACCCGATGCACCTGATGGGAAGCCAGGCATGGCGGACCTTGTGTAACCTGCAAGATACCCTGGAATCCTTTCCCCTCCGCGGTCCGCGGCCGGCATCGCCCACGGGCTTGATACGGATCGAAAACGTACGCTTCGCCTATGCTTCCGGATTGGGTCCCGCATCCGATGCTTCCATACCCCGGGTACTGGACGGCCTGGATCTTGAAATCGGTCCCCAGGACATGATTTGGATCTCAGGGCGGAACGGAGCGGGAAAATCCACCTTCCTCAAACTCCTGGCGGGCATCGAAACCCCCCAAGCCGGCCGCATCCTGGTTCCCAGGCTTTGGGTCGATTCCCCGTTCGCCTACCTGCCCCAAAAAGCCTTTGTGGAATCCGATTGGGGGGAATGGGCTCAATCCTTCCGCACCCGGAATCCTTCGGCGTGGAAGGAACTCGACGGGATCCTAGGTCACGCACGCATCCTTGCCAAATCCGGTTCCGGTACGCCCAGCGACGTCAGCGGCGGCGAACGCCAGCGTCTGTGCCTGGCCCGCGTATTCGCTTCGCCTGCGCCCTATCTACTGCTCGATGAACCCACCACCTGGCTCGCAGCCTGCGATCGCGAGCGCATCATGGGGGACCTGCTGGAGTTCTGGAAAAACCCCGGTCCTGGAGGTACGGGGCGCGGCGCGGCCCTGGTTTCCCATGAACCGTTCCTCGGGGAATTCTGTTCGCGCACGATCCGGTTGGACGCGGAAGCAGTGGGAGCGCGGCGTTGATCCAATATGCCTGGCGCGGCTGGATTCTGGGACTTCTGTTCGCCGTCCTCGCCTTCATGCGCTGGCGCTCTCATGCGCCCCTAGTGCCTGCGGGGCTTGTGCTGGTGGCCATCGGGGCGGCGTACCGCATTTACGCCGGCCGCTTCATACCGGGTCACAGTAACTTCCTGCGCCTTTCCGGCGAGACATTGGCTTTGTACGGTCCTTATCTAATCGGTAGACATCCCCTTTACCTTTCCAATCTGGCCACCATAGCCGGCCTAATTGTTTTCGCCAACTGCCTACTCCATTGGGGGGCGGCCTTGCTGATGGGCATCGCCTTTATCCATCATGAAATCCTGGCTCGGGCAGAGGAGCGTTACCTGGCATTGGCCTGGGGAGATGTCTACCTCAGTTACATGCGCGTTACTCCCAGGTGGCTGGGATTTCCGCGCCGGGACGCGTTCGGAAATCCTTCCCCGGAGCCTGTCGCCTCCCGGAAGGCAGCGGCCCCGGCCCAGACTTGGACGCGTCAGGGCTTAAACCTGGGAAAGACAGCAGGATGCGTCCTGTCCCTGTGGTTTCTTGCCCTCATTCGCCCATGAGACGTTTCCTGCTGACCGCGTACGGTTGGGCCTGGTTCTTGGCGCTGCCCTCCGTAATTGTCCTGGCCGCCCTGGATCGGCGCCTGCGTTCGGCTATGGGATTGGGCGTCCTTCCCCGTACCTGGCGAGTGACGGAGCGCCTAGGACGGGACAGGGTCCATTGTGGCCACATCCGCCCCGGACGACGCTTCCTGTGGCTGCATTGCGCTTCTCTGGGCGAAGCCAAGGGCATGTGGGCCTTGGCGCTTTCCCTTTCCGAAACCGTCCCGGCCGCGGCCGGGGATTTTCTGCTTACCGTCACCACATCGGCCGGTCTGGAGTTCCTGGATCGCCAGTGCGCGGAGCATGCCGCCAGGCCGGGCGCGGAATCGGCTGACGGGGGACGCTTCCTGGCCCTCATCGCCCCTTTGGATCATCCCGGCGTCGTGAAGCGCTTTCTGGAACGGCACTCGGCGCTGGGCCTGTGCCTGTATGAGGTTGAGTTGTGGCCCCATTTCCTCGCGGCCTGCCGAAAGGCGGGACTGCCGGTGGCGTTGTTGAGCGGAAGGCTCACGGAGCGCGCCGCCGGAACATATCGGCGGCTGGGAGGGGCCGGTATGTTCTTGCTGGACGGTTTGGCCTGGATCCAGGCGCAAAGCCAACAGGACCTGGAACGGTTTGCGGGATTGACCAAGGCTCCGCTTTTCCTGGGATTCGATTTCAAGGCGGCCCACTACCTTCGGCTGCAGAACGGCCAAGGGGATTCGGACGCACCGCGCACTCGGTTCGCCTTCATTTCCCTGCATCATGCCGAGTTGCTCTTGCTGCTCCCGGGGCTTTCCACCTTGATGGAGCGATTCGACCTGACGGTTTTCCCGAGGAAGATGGAGGATGTGGAACGCTTCCTCGCCGTTTTGGAGCCAATGGGATTCCGTACCTATGGGAGCGACCCCGCCGGCAACCATATAGTGGTGGACCAAATGGGCTTGGTGGGCGCCCTGCTTCCCCGATGCCATTCCGCCTTCGTGGGGGGAAGCCTCCTGCCCCTGGGTTGCCATAATCTCTGGGAACCCTTGTTGGCGGGCGCTAAGGTTTATTTCGGCGCTTCGTTCCATAAACAGGAGGCCTTGGCTCGATTGGTTTTAGATCGGGGCGTCGGGGAAATCCTCCCCGATCCCGCGCGGGTTGGGGAAATTCGGCTACCCCCATCCGGAACCCAGGCAGCTTGCCGGCGATTGTCGGAAGACCTGCGAAAGGGTCTGGATTCGGCCCTTTTGGACGGCGGCCGGAGGATATTTGCTACTTTCTATTCTGAAATCAACAAGGGATAAAGACGGTGAAGATTTATCTGGCGTCCCCGCGCGGCTTCTGCGCCGGCGTACAAAGAGCCATCAGCATCGTGGAAAAGGCCATCGAGCGATTTGGCGCTCCGGTCTACGTGCGACATGAGATCGTTCACAATCAGGCCGTAGTTTCCCGACTCAAGGACAAGGGTGCGGTTTTCGTCGAGAAACTCGAGGAAGTGCCGATCAACTCCGTCGCCATTTTCTCCGCCCATGGAGTCCCCACGGCGGTCTATACCGAGGCGGACGGACGCCAGCTTCTCACCATCGACGCCACCTGCCCGCTGGTCAAGCGGGTGCATTCGGCCGTGAAGCGTCATTCCAAGAATGAATTGCAGATCATCCTCATCGGCCATGCCGGCCATCCGGAAGTGGTGGGCACCATGGGCCAACTTCCCGACGGCCAGGTCATTCTGGTGGAAACGCCGGAAGACGTGGCGAACCTCCAGGGTATGAACGAGGAAGGCCTCGCCTACACCACCCAGACCACCTTGTCCATCGAAGAGACCAAGGACATCATCCAGGCCCTCAAGAAGCGGTTCCCGCTCATCAAGGGACCGGAAAAAGGCGATCTCTGCTACGCCACCACTAACCGCCAGCAAGCGGTAACGGAAATGGCCGAGTTGGTCGACATCCTTATCGTGATCGGTTCGGCCAACAGTTCCAACTCCAATCGCCTACGCGAACTGGGCGAGCGCATGGGAAAGCCTTCCTATCTCATCGACGGCCCCAACGACATGCGACGGGAATGGCTGCAGGGCGTGGCCAATGTCGGCATTTCTTCGGGCGCTTCGGCTCCCGAAGACCTGGTGCAGGACGTCGTCAAATGGATCCAACTCGAGTTTCCCGGTACTCCGGCGGAGGATTATGTGATCCTAGAGGAGAACGTGCATTTCTCGCTCCCGGAGATCCTCAGCTCGGCGATCTGATCCTTGCTTTCTCCTCCCCCGCGAAAAATCGCGTACTTTCTGAGCGGCCATGGTTTCGGCCATGGTGTCCGCAACTCGGCCATCATCGAAGCGCTGCCCCAAGACGTTGAGGTGGACATCTACACTTCATTGCCGGAAGGTTTCTTCCGGGATGAGCTGCACCGACCTTTCCGCGTCATCCCCTGCGAAATCGATTGCGGCTGCCTTCAGACCGATACGGTCGAGGTGGACATCGAAGGGACCCTGGCCCGCTATCTGGAACTCGACTCCAGGCGCGGTGAATCCATCGCCCGGTTCGCGCCGATATTGCGTGAAAGCCGGGCGGATCTCGTCATAGCCGACACCCCGCCCTTGGCCTTTCCCATCGCCAAAGCGGCGGGCATCCCCGCCTGGAGCATCTGTAATTTCACCTGGCTGGACATCTACGCCGAATACGTTGCGAAGCATCCCCGTTACCTTGAGATGTTCACGCGCATGCGGGCCGACTACGCATCGGCGCAACGGCACATCCGCATCTTCCCGCATATGCCCGGCGGCGAAGCCTGGCCCATCGAAGAGGCGGGGATGGTCTGCCGTCCGGGTCGCCCGCGGAGGGAGGAGTTCGCAAAATGCTTCGGTCTTGATCCCGAACGGAAGTGGTGCCTTATCTATGTGGGAAGCTTTGGTCTGGACGGCGTGGACTGGGCCCGCCTGGAACAGTATTCCGATTGGGAGTTCATGGGCCTTTTCCCCCTGTACGGGGCGCCCTCCAATTATCGCCACCTTAAGAAGGATTTGAGTTTCCGCTATGCGGACCTGAACGCCTCCTGCGACCTGGTTCTAGGCAAATTGGGGTATGGCTTGGTGGCGGAGTGCCTGGCCCAGGCCAAGCCCGTGTTGTTCCTGGGCCGGAAGGATTTTTCGGAATTCAAAATGCTGAAACACCTGGTGGAAGAACGTGGGCTGGGGATGGAAATTCCCCTGGCCCGGTTTCTGGAAATGGATATCGGTGAGGCGATGGGGGCCCTGACCTCCCGCACCCATAATGCCATGCAGGCGACCGGTGTGGCCGATATTGTGCTAAAAATGGGGTTTTAGGCGGAACGGTCTGCTGGCGGACCTGCCATGCCAGATCCGAATAGGGTAAAAACCCCCATAAAACCATGCCACCATGCTAGCATTCCAGACCGGATTTACTATCTTAACCCGCCTAAGTTTTACCGTTCAAGACGAGGTTTTCATGAGCCGCATTTGTGAAGTCACTGGCAAGAAAAGGCAAAAGGGAAATCAGGTTTCCCATGCCATGAATCATACCCGGAAGTTTTTCCAGCCCAACCTGCACAAGAAGCGGTTTTGGATTGCGGAAGAGAAGCGTTGGGTCACCCTGAAGGTGAGCGGCGCCGGTCTCCGCTTCATCGCAAAGAACGGTATCGTGGCCGCCTTGAAGCAGGTCGCCGTGCTGCAAAAGCAGGATTGATTTCCGCTTCCCCCGCCAAGGGGGAGGATCGAAAAAAAGGCCGGTCTCCTTGAGACCGGCCTTTTCGTTGTTCCCGCTTATCCGATCAGGAAGGCTTGGCTTCGGACGCTTCCTCAGGGGCGAAAAAGGAAGTCAGGATCAACAATACCAATCCCACCGTAATCAACGAGTCTGCGACATTGAAGATGGGAAAACTCCAGGTATCCCGCCAATGCACGTGGACGAAATCCACCACGAAGCCATGGGTCAGCCTGTCTTGCACGTTGCCGATGGCCCCGCCCAGAATCAATGCCAGGGGAAGCAGCCGGCCCACGGTCTGATTCCGCATCTTCCAAATCACCGTGAACAATACGATCAAGGCCAGGGTCGTCAGGGATAGAATCAAGGGCGTGCGCACATGGCCGGGGATATCATGAAATATGCTGAAGGCGATGGCGTGGTTTTCCGCATAGCGGAATTCGAGGAGCTGAGGCACAAGGGTGAGTACGGGCTTATCCTGGAATTCAGCCCGGGCCCAAACCTTGGTGGCTTGATCGGCACCGCATCCTCCCAGGAACAGGGTCAAAAGTATCAGCCAGCGAAAGCTTTTACGGAACGGAGAAATCCTGGTCGTCGGTGTGGTCATGGGTTCGGGCAATATAGCAAGGCCATGGAAGGCGAGCGAGGCGCTTGTCCAAACCGGGACCGGAAATCAGCTGGGGATTGGGAAAGGGCAAATCCGCGTACGGATTGTTTCAATCCGCGTACGGATTGTTTCAATCCGCTTTGACGGATACCTTGGCTTCCGACACGCCTTGGCTCAGCAGTTCCGGCCAAGGGGAGCGTGGCGCGTTCAACTTGGAAGACTTCTTCATGAACTCCAGGGCGAGGTTCTGCTTGCCATCTTCTTCGGCGAACTTGGCGGACCACACCACCGCCAGATAGTCGTGGGGATTGCGGCTGAGGAGGAATGCCAGAATGGATGCGGCCATGTCCTTCGAGCCTTCCAGGCGATAGGCCCGCGCGCGGTTGATATAGACTTCTCCCGACTGGGCCCCCAGGTCGATAGCCGTCTGCAAAGGCGTGCTCGCGGCAGCCAGGTCCGGAACCATGGCCAGGGAGTTGCCCAGGTTTTCCCAGGCCGAAGCGTCGCTGGGATGGTATTGGGCCAACCGGCGATAATGCACGGCCGCTTCCTTATATTCCCTGGCAGCCTGGCGCACGCCGGCGAGATGGGCATTGGCCTCCTCGTTCGCGGAATCCAGGCGGTAGACGGCGCGATAGGCTTCCGTGAGCTCCTTCCCTGATGCCAGCTTCTTGGCCATGCGGAGCATCTCCCCGGAGGCTTCCCCGGAAAGACCGTCCAAGGCCAAGGCGGAGGCATAGGCGTTCCAGGCTTCCTTCCATTGGCGCTTTTCGGCATGGCATTCGCCTAAGCGGATCCAAGCTTCGGCGAGACCGGGAGTCTTCGCAGGCGCAGCATTCAAGCCCCGGGTCAGGACGCGAATGGCGCGGTCGAGTTTCCCTTCCCGGGCAAGCTGGGTACCAAGGAGGATGGCTGCATCGCTCCATCCTTCGCCCGCAGGCAATACGTTGCGGTTGCCGAGCAACCCATCGTAAACCACCATGGCCTTGCCGGTTTCACCCCGGGCCTTATAAAGCATTCCCATCCGCAATTTCTCGTTTTCGCCGGCCCACCCCTTGGCATCCAGCGCCTCCAGGACTTCCAATTCCTTGGGACCATAGTGGAGTTCCTTGTACATCCTCGCCACGGCCCGCAAGGATTCCTTGTCCCCGGTGCGGGCGTAATGGGTTTCGTAGTCGGCGGCGGCGTCTTGGTGATTCCTAAGTTCCGCAAGGCATTCCCCGCGCAGTTTCAAGGCATCCGGAAAGGAATCCCGGGCTATCTGGAATTGTTCGGCGGCCCGGACGCAATCCCTGCCCGAATAATACATCCGCCCCAGTAACATTCCGGCTTCGGCGTTGGCGGCATGCTTGCCGATGGCGGCCAGGACATCCTTGGCTTCGTCGTTGCGTCCCTCGTCCATCATGGTCTTGGCGGCGGCGAGGGCGATGGGCGCGTCCACTGGGGATTCGATCACCATGCGCTTGGCATGATCAGCGGCGCGGCGGAAATCCTTTTTGCGTATCGAGATTTGCACCAAGGCGCGGATGGCGTCGCGATTGAAGCCCATGGCCAGGTACCTTTCGCCGATGGCGGAAGCCAGGGTCAAGGACTGAGGATCACCGCAGGCGGAAAGATCCAGGAACGCATCCCGGCGGCCTTCCAATTGCTCGGGAGACGTTGAGGCGATCTGGGCCCAGGCGCGGCAGGCCTTGGTCCTATCGCCCGAAAGGCTATAGCCGCGGGCCACGAGCAGTGCGAGTTTGATGGAAGAGCCATCCTGCTTGTACTTCTCCTTGAGTATGGAGAAGTTGGCCTGGATGAGGCTGTCTCCCACGATGGCATCGGGCAGGCGGGCGAGATAGGTGGGGTTGCCGGGCGAGGCTTTCAGGGCCCGATCAAGATGTGCGTACGCGCTTCTGGGGTTCGGCTCGCGAAGGAGGACCACGGCCATCTTGAAATGCAGAGAAGCCGAAGCGCTGTCAAGTCCCAAGGCTTTTTCAAGAAGGGACTTCAGCGACGCGTCCCCGGCGGGTCCCGAGGCTTCCAAATGGGCGATGGCACGGTTGCGGGCCGTGGAATCGGCGATGTCCATGGTCCACGCATCCATCCAGGCCTTGGCCGCCTCAATGCGGTTCTCCATGGCTTCGTGGGATTGCGCGATGCGGATGGTAAGGACTCTTTCGCCGGTGTGGATTTCGCGACCACGCTGGTAGAGCGTGGCGGCGTCGGCCATCTTGCCGTGGGACGCGAGCAGGGCGCCCACCTTAAGGGTGGCTTGCAGATTCTTGGCTATCAGTTGCTTGTGCTTCCAATACAGTGCGGCGGCCTTGGGAAATTCCAGTTGCTGCTCGAGACTCGCGGCGAAATCCAACTCAGCCTGGACATCCCCGGGCTTGATATCCAGGTAGCGTTTGTACATGGCGGTTGCAAAGGGATCTTTCTGGGGGGCGCACCGGGCCGACTTCAGGTACCAGGCCGCGGCTTCATATTTATCGCCTTTTGCGAGTAGGCCTTCCGCCATGAGACCCATGGCGAGGAATCCGGGAGTGGGCACCCGCTTGAAACAGGCTAATGCCAGTTGCGCATCCCCGCGATCCCAATGGAGGATGCCTTCCGCTTCGATGAGACGATCATTCCGTTCGCCCCATTTCTGACGCTCCTGGATCCTGACGAGCAATGCCGCAGTATCGATTCCCGCGTAGCTATGAGCCAAGACCGGCTTGATGTCCAGGAACAGGGAACTGGTGTCGGAAGCGGCGCTTTCACCAAAGGAAGGCAGCGCCATGCAAAGCGCGGCGGCCAGGGTGGGGGAAAGTCCGGTTCTGCGGCGGGGGCGTTTTTTCATACAATGTCCCTTCAGCAAGGAGCGCGCGTTTGTCGAAGATTGTAACTTTGCCGAATGCGGGTTAGACAGCAGTAAAATTAAATAAATTTGTTTTTCCCCGGCAAAAATCCGGAAGCCGCCTAATACTTTAGATTTTTGCGGTTTTATTGAACCAAAAAACTCTCCTTTATGAAACTTCCATCTCACATTTGGTGATTAGCCATTGCGCATGGTCCTGCAAAGATGTGTTTGTCGGGGTTGATATAACGTTCCGGGATCGGAACGCAATCGAGATGCCTGGTACTTGGGGAACCGATGCAGGTCAGGCGAACTGCACGAAGCTCAAAGGCGCCCCATGCACGCTCTCGAAGGACTTCACGGCCTGGTCCATGGCCAGGTCCTTGTCCTGGTAGCGCTTACGCAGGCAGGCGCACATGACCTCCTTCAGGATTTGGCAATCGTAGGTGGCGCGATGGAGCTCTCCCTTGTTCAGGGCGATTCCGGTCTGGTCGCCCAACTTACGCGCGATTTCGCTGAGCTTGTGCGAGGCGTATTCCGGCATGATCTTGCGGATGAATTTCAGGCTGTCGATGATGGGGTTCTGGGGCATGACCAGACCCTGCTTACGGATGGCCTTGCCCAAAAAAGCGGCGTCGAAAGATGCGTTGTGCGCGACGAGTATCGTGCTGAGGCCGCAGAAGCGGAGGAACGCCGTGATGACCGGTTTCGGGTCGGGAGCGTTTTCCACCATTTGGTTGGTGATGTGGTTGATGCGGGTGGCGTCCTCGGGAATCAGCTTGCCGGGCTTGACCAGGCTGGAGTATTGGGAAATCTCCCGGGTCGCCAGTTTGCCGTCCTTTTTCTCGAAGGTGAATTTAATGCCCGCCACTTCAATGAGGTCCTCTTTGTCGGGATCAAGGCCGGTGGTTTCAACGTCGAATGCCACCATGGTTACGAAGGGGAGCAAGGATGCCTCTTGGAATGGGTTTGAAGGAGCGGAAATATAACTAGAGCGGGCGAAGGATCGGGCTCGGTAGCGGTAGCGGTCGCGGGATTCCCGTTTCCAGGTCCATCATGGCTTCCGCAATCTCCTTAATGTTCTCCGGGCGCAAGGGGGCACCGATGCGGACGCGGATTTCCGAGAAGGGGAGGGGAAGCTGGCATCGATCCCATGATTTTAGGCGTAGGGAGGACCGCGCTTCCACGAATACCGGGACGACTTGAGTGCCGGTATGCCGGCCCAGCCACAGCGACCCCTTTTTGGGAATCCGCCTTGGTCCGCGCGGTCCGTCCAGGGCCATGCCGGCAAGTCCAGGGCCGTCCTCCAGGGCGCGGGCCAGAGCGCGCATGCCTCCCATGGCTCCGCGCGAAGATGAGCCCCGGTGCACGCGGTATCCGAATCGTTTGCAAGCCTCGGCCGCCCAATCACCATCGGCGCTTTTTGAGATCAGCACATCGATACCCTTATGGGAGAAGGCACGGATGCAGGCGGGAAGATGTTCGTGCCAAAGGAGGATGACCGCGCGATCGGGAAGTTCGGTTCCGGTGACCCAACGCACGCGCAAGGTCCGCAACCAGAGGCAGCCAAGACCCAGAAGCAGGGAACGCACGAACGGTTTATTCGGGAGCGGTGAACAGGGGAGAGGCGGGCTCAGTCATGACCCGGAAGGTTTCCAGGCGGTAGAGCGCCGGTTGCGATTCGAACTGACGTATGAAGTTCAGCCGGCGATATTCACTGCGATGGTCCGGGCAATATTTTGGATATAGGACCTGGTTGGGAATCAGGGTGATTCCAAAGGTCTGGGGACAGCCCAGGAGCTGGCATTCGCAGGTGCGCTCCACGGACTTGTTGAAGTTGTGGAGCATGATCTGGTTGTGCCGAGTCACGCGATCGATGAGGCCGCTCTGTGGTTTCCCCATCTCAGCGAGGATGGCTTTTTCAACGTTTCCGTTGCTCATTTACCTAGTATGCTTTCCGCCCCGGAGTTTGTCCAGGGGTTAGGTGTCTTTCCTAGAATATACGCAGTATCATGTTTTGGCCTAGTGAAAATTCAGGTTTGATGGGTCGATTTTCCCCTTGACGGGGCGGAGGAAAGGCAGTAAGAACGGGGCTTCCGGGCCGAATGGGGCTGGGCCTTGGAGCCGGAAACGAAAGGATGCTTGCGTAACATATGGGTTACCTGGGGGCGCTTGTGCGCGCCTTGATCTTGGCAATGACTTTCTTGTTTACGGATTCGCCTTGGCAGGCGGGGCAATGCACGGTGCCGCGTTGCGCCACCAGGGATTTCCGGAGCAGGGTTCGGCACCGGCGGCAGGGTTGCCCGCCCCGGCCGTAGACCTGGAGCCTTTCCTGATTCGATCCTTCCGTGCCGTCGGGTTTGCGGTAATCGGAAAAGGAGGTTCCGCTGTTGCGGATGCCTTTGCGCAGCACGACCTTGACCGCTTCCAACAAACGCACCCGATCCGCAACCCCGAGATCGCGCACCAGGGCATTGGGGTGGATGCCGCTCCTGAAAAGCGCTTCGTCCGCATAAATATTGCCGACGCCGGCGAGAAAGGATTGATCCAGCAGCAGCGCTTTGATGGGGCGGGAGCTGGAGGCGGGGAAATTGTTTTTCAGGAAGGATTTGACGCGTAGGGTGAGCGGCTCCTCTCCCAGGATGCTGAGTCGGGGGTGCCGTGGCCACTCGCGGTCGGGCACCAGGAAGATCTTCCCGAAGGTGCGCGGATCGCGGAACAGGATCCGTTCCCCGCCTTCAAGGGAAAGGATGAGGTGGGTGTGCTTGTCCACCGGGTGGACGCCTTTCGGCTTCTCAAGCCCGGTCACCGTCCTCACGAATCCGACGTTCTCGACATAATCCGCTGGTGAATGGGTCAGTTGGCCCGTCATGCCCAAGTGGATCACCAGGGTGCAGTCGGCGAGCTCGATGACGATGTATTTTCCCCGGCGCAGGATACGCTCCACGGCCTGCCCCTTAAGGGCCCGGGGCAGGTTTCCCGGGTCCATGCCCAAGAGCATCCGGCCAAGCCGGAGTTCGGCCTTCTCGATGCGCTTTCCCTCTACATGGGGAATGAGCATGCGTACGATGGTTTCTACTTCCGGAAGTTCGGGCATTCGGTAGGGCCGATCATTTTTATGTAAATTTCAATACTATAAGATACGAAAATGAAGTGGGGGAGTCCTTTCCGAGGCCTGTCCTCCGGGACCTAGGAAGGATCGAGCCCATGTCCGCTCAGGCGGAAATCCCCGAGCCGAAGACGGCGGCGGAGGCCGGTAGGATGGAGGTGGAAACCCGCATCTTGAAGCTGGATTTGCCTGCGGAGGGATTCCGGCTGGTTTCTGGTAAAGCACTCAAGACCGTCGAGGTCGCCTACGAGACCTATGGGGTCCTGAACGCAGCCAAGAGCAATGCTGTGCTCATCTGCTCGCCCCTCACCACGGACGCGCACGCGGCGGGCTTCAACCCCAAATACGATAAGGCCAAGGAACGCATCGGTTGGTGGGACGACATGATCGGACCCGGCAAGGCCATCGATACCAACCGGTATTTCGTGATTGCATCGAACATGCTGGGCGGGTGCAAAGGCACTACCGGGCCCAGTTCCGCCGATCCTGCCACCGGACGGCCTTATGGATCGGCCTTTCCGAAAATCACCGTCGAGGACATGGTGGGCGTTCAGCGCCTGCTCGCTCTGCAATTGGGCATCGACGTTTTGGAAGCGGTGGTGGGCGGAAGCATGGGCGGCATGCAGGCCCTACAATGGAGCACCGCCTATCCGGACAAGGTGAGGAAATGTATCTGCATCGCGGCGGCGGCCTGCCTTTCCGCCCAGGCCCTGGGCTTTGAGATCATCGGCCGAAAGGCCATCGTCAATGATCCGGATTTCCGTTCCGGCGATTTCTACGGGGACGGAAAGATTCCCGGGCGCGGTTTGGCCTTCGCCCGCATGATCGGCCATCTCACCTATCTGTCCGCCTTGTCCATGCACGAGAAATTCGGACGCAACCGCAAAGAGGATTGCGACGAAAACCGCTTCGAAACCGGATTCGAGGTGGAAGGCTATCTCAATCATCAAGGGGATCAGTTCGTAAAACGATTTGACGCGAACTCCTATCTGCATATCACCTGGGCGATGGATCATTTCGACCTGGTGGCGCGCTACGGTTCCCTGGACAAGGCCTTCGCGCCCTCCAAAGCGGAATTCCTGCTGGTGGCGCTGTCCTCGGATTGGCTGTTCTTTCCCGAGCAAACCCGGGAGCTGGGCCGCGTCCTTCTCAACCAGAAGAAAATCGTCTCCTTGGTGGAGCTTCAATCGCCTTACGGGCATGATGCATTCCTATTGGAAGTCGCCAACCTTTCCCAGGTGCTCCATGGCTTCCTGGAAAAACCCGCTTTCGACAATGGCCATGGGAAGCCCAAGGCCCCACACCAGGGAGTCCGCGCCAACGGGAGCGACCAGGAAACCGCGGGATCCAGCCAGCCCATCCGGAGCGAATGCTTCGGGGCCGCGCAGGACATACGGGCCCTCGCCTCCTTGATGGAGTCCGGAAGCCATATCCTGGACATCGGCTGCGGGGACGGCGTGTTGATCGACAGCATGTACAAAAGCCATGGGGTCACGGGCATCGGTATCGACATCTCCCTGAATCACGTGGTGGAATGCCTCCGCAAAAACGTGCCCGTATTGCAAAGCGACGCGGACGGAGGTTTGTCGCTCATCAGCGACGGTGCCTTCGACTATGCGGTTCTGAACCGCACCCTGCAAGAGGTCAAGAAGCCCCAGCTGGTCCTCAATGAAATGCTGCGGGTGGCCCGCAAGGGCATCGTCGCCTTTCCCAACTTCGCCTTTGCGGGCAACCGACTGGCATTGTTGACCACGGGCGTCATGCCCGTATCCGAGGCCTTACCCTACAACTGGCACGACACGCCCAATATCCATCTGTTCAGCCTGGACGATTTCCGGCTTTTATGCGGCCGCCAGGGTATCCGCATCGAAAAAATCCTCTACTTGGGCGACTCGCTGTTATCCAAGGTTATCCTGGGTCTGGGCCGTCCCAATTTGGGTTCGGAATTCGTCATCGCCCGCATTTCCAAGGAACCATAAGCGAGTGCCCAGGTTCTATTTCGACCACAACTCCACCACGCCTTTGCATCCCGAAGTGGTCGCCGACATGGTCGCCGTCCTGGGCGCCACCCCCGGCGGCCCCGCCCCAGGCAGACAGGTGCCGGGAGGTCCTTCAGGATTCGGAAATCCATCGAGCCTCCACTGGGCTGGCCGTGAGGCCCGCCGCTTGATTGAAGATGCCCGAGAATCCCTGGCCCACCTCATCGCCGTCGATCCGGGGGAAATCGTTTTCACCAGCGGCGGAACCGAAGCCGACAACCTGGCTATCCTAGGGGCCGCCTCCTCGGGCCGACTTAGAAGCCGTCACCTGGTGGCCGCATCTTTCGAGCATCCCGCCGTGCTCGAGGCTTTCCGCAAGCTGGAGGTCGAAGGGTGGGACGTGACGTGGATTGATCCAGACGGGGACGGCGTGGTCCGAGTGGAAACCGTAGAGCGGGCCTTGCGGAACGATACCGCCCTGGTTTCCGTGATGGCTGCGAACAATGAAACCGGCGCTGTGCAACCCATCGCCGGGATCGGTGGATTGCTGCGCGGCCGGGGCATTCTTTTCCATTGCGACGGCGTGCAGGCTCTGGGCAAGCTTCCAGGCGTGAGGCCGCGCGAATGGCAGGTGGATTACCTTGCCCTGTCGGCTCATAAGATCAACGGCCCCAAGGGCGTGGGGGCTTTGTACGTGCGCAAGGGTGCACCCATGCAGGGACTCAACTTGGGAGGCCCGCAGGAGCGTCAGTCCCGCGGCGGTACGGAGAACGTGCCTGGAATCGTGGGGTTCGGAAAGGCGGTGGAAATCTGGGCGCGCATAGGGGACGCGGAGCGGACGCGCATGGCGGGCTTGCGGGATGCATTGGAAGCGGCCCTGCGGAAGGACATTCCCGATCTGATCGTGAACGCGGGAAGCGCCGAGCGGATTCCGAATACCTTGAATGTGACCCTTCCCGGGTGCAAGGCGGATTTGCTGGTGTTGGGTTTGGACATGCGCGAAGTGGCCGTCTCGGCGGGTTCGGCATGCGCTTCTGGGTCGGTTAAATATTCCCACGTCCTGCTCGCGATGGGAAAGGGAAAAGAGGCCGCGGCCTCGGCGCTGCGGTTTTCCCTGGGATTGGGGAATACGGAAGCGGAGATAGCGCCGATGGCAGTCATGGTCGCCGAAGTCGCGGCATCCGTTCGAGGCATGTAGCCGGATTCAAGGCAATTGCAATCCGATTTCCAGTCTGCCGCGCGTCCCGCCCGAATACTTCGGATCCGGGCCCGAGTCGGCTCCTGCGCCGTTTCCATTCCCATCCCTCCTGATTTCGACCTTGACCGGCAAGGCCTGCGCTGCGGTGGCGGACAGAAAGACCGGACCCCAGGATTTCGAGAGGCCCGCTTCCGGCGTCAAAAAATGTGTTTGGACGCGGGGATAGGTCCGATCGAAATTTTCCTCCTTATAGGCCAGTATCAGATTGGTTTCCCGTTTGGTGAGGCGTGAATTCAATTCCAGGTTCAGGAATTGCCATGCCAGGCCGAGGCGGCCTTTCCATCCGTACTGGATTCTGGAAACCCAAAGTCCCGAGCCCGCCTGGGCTGTGTAGGCTGCACCGTTGAAGAGCCAGGTTTCGTTGTTGAAGATTCCCAGGAAGCCGCCTTCGTAGGAATCGATGACTCCATTGCGATCCCAGAAGTGACGGTTCTTGGCCCCGTCCGGGCGTAAGGCGTCGTACTCAAGTTCGGCTACTCCGGCGAAGGCGCCCCATTCCCAAGATTCCCGCGCCGCCCGCAAATCGGAACGGATGGATGCAGGCCGGTCATTGATTCGGCGTGGTTGAAGATGGGCCTGCCGGTTTTGCGGATCAAATTTACAGGGTCATACGTTGCGGACGCCGAAAAGGCGGGCATGCCGAAAGCGCCGACGGCCGTCCTGGAGGAGTCAAAGGGGGAGGCCGGGGCCGTTCCCGGCATCCAGATATGCCGATCGAGGTCTAGACCGAGTAGGGATTGAAGGGGACTTTCCAAGGCGCGGACCGGAGGGGGGAGCGCCAGGCAGAGCGTCACTACAATGGCTGCATGGATGGTAGTGGAGAACGGACGCGGGTGGTCCCTGAAAAAGGAGAGGCGGGCTTTGGGCCCGCCTCTCTCGTAGATGCGCTTCGATGGCGTCGGTAAAACTTACTTACCGATCAAGCTCAGGGCGAAATTGGGGCCCATGGTGGAGACGGCTCGTTTTCCCAATCCGTAAACCGGGACGGCCTCGTTGGCCTCCGCCTGCTTTTGAATGAGGTTCCAGATTCCGGCTTCAGTGGCTCTCGGCTGGAAGCCCTGGAAGGTGGGGTCCTGCAGGTGGATGACGGCCTTCACCTGGGCAATCGCCTGGGAGACCGGGGTCCCCAGTGAATCCGCTTGACGATTGAATCCCAGGAAACGTACTCTGCCTTGACTTCGATATCACCCCCCCTGACAATGAGACATGTAGTTTGGTATAACTGAACTGAATAACCTCAAAAGAGGGTAATATGCCGGTGCAACAATCACGATTCTCCGGTACCTCTGAACCCCAAGTGCTGAAATTGGGACAGGAAATCTGGCGGGAGATGCAAGGCGAAGTGCCGGGCATTTTCAATAAGGACTTCTGGCAGGGGCGCATCCTGGAATGGGCCATGAAAGACCCTTCCTTCCGTGTCGATTTATTTCGGTTGGTGGACGTGCTTCCGGTCCTCAAGACGCGCAAACAGGTGTGGCATCACATGCGCGATTACCTGATCCGCGAGGGCAGGCCCTTGCCCACGGTCCTCAGCGCGGCATTGAAGGCCGCATCCGGCGGGATCACGGGCGTGGTAGCGGTCGAGGTGATCAAGCGCAATGTGGTCAACATGGCGGAGAATTTCATCCTCGGCCATGACGCCGCCGAAGCCATCCCGTTGTTGCGAAAGCTTCACGGCCAGGGAATAGGGTTCACGGCCGATCTGCTCGGGGAGGCCACCCTGAGCGAGGGCGAGGCCGAGGCTTACCTGGCCCGTTATCGGGACCTGATCGAATCCCTGTCGGCCGAGGTGACGAAATGGCCGGCCGATACCATTCTGGCGAACAACCACCTGGGCCCCATTCCGGTGGCCAACGTATCCCTGAAGCTGTCCGCCCTGGAGGGGCGCCTGGATCCGGTCAACACCGCAGGGTGCGTGGCGCGTCTGAAAGCCAAGGTGCTGCCGCTTTTCCTGCTCGCCAAAAAGGAGAACGTTTTCCTGAATGTGGATCTGGAAAACTGGCAATTGCACGGCATCACCTATGATCTGTTCGAAGAAATCCTCGCCCATCCGGACCTCAGGGGTTGGCCGCATGTCGGCATCGTTGTCCAGGCCTATCTACGCTCCGCCCCGGCCGACGTGGATCGCCTGATGACGTTGGCGAAATCCCGCGGCGCTCCCATCACGGTCCGACTGGTCAAAGGCGCCTATTGGGACTACGAAGTGGCCATGGCCAAACAATGGGGCCTGCCCTGTCCCGTGCTCACAAGCAAGGCCGCCACGGATGCCCAATATGAATCCCTGACCTGCGTGCTCCTGGCGGGTTACGACCACCTGGCACCCGCTTTCGGAAGCCATAACCTGCGCTCCCTGGTTCACGCCCTGGTGCTGGCGGACGAGATGAAGGTGCCTCGCAACGCCTATGAGATCCAGATGCTCTACGGAATGGCCGAGCCGGAACGGAAAGTGCTGCGCGTGCGCGGATACCGCCTGCGCGTGTATTCGCCCGTGGGGGCGTTGCTTCCTGGCATGGCCTACCTGGTGCGCCGGCTCTTGGAGAACACCTCCAATTCGGGTTTTCTGCGGCAAAGCTATCATGAAGGCGAGGACATCGCCGCGTTGCTGGCTCCTCCAGGGCCTCCGGGGTCCGGCACGACTCCGGATGGAAAATCGCCGCAAGGCGCCCCCGTCGCTTCGGCCTTCTCCGCCGAGTTCGCCGCCGAGTTCGCCGCCGAGGTAACTGACATGATACCTGGGGATCTTTCCACCCCCTTTCGCAACTGCCCCCGCATCGATTTCACCCTGCCATCGGCCCGCGAATCATTCGCACGCGCGGTCTCGGACTGGAAAACCTGTTTCCCCATCCGCGTGCCGGTCGTCCGCGACGGAAAGGAGGACCCGGCCCCGGATTCCCGGGATTGGTTTTCACCGAATGATTCCGGCATGAAAATCGCCCACGTGGAGATGGCCTCGGCGGTACAGGCTGACAAGGCCGCCGATGCGGCTGCGAAGGGGTATCACGCCTGGCGCGATCGGCCCCTCGTGGAAAGGGCGGTCCTGGCGGAGAAGTTGGCCGACATCCTGTCCGCGGATCGGGTAAGGATGGCAGCCCTCCAGACCCTGGAAGTCGGCAAGCCCTGGCTGGAGGCGGATCTCGATGTGGCCGAAGCCGTGGACTTCTGCCGCTATTACGCCCGCCAGGCTTTGACTGAACTGGCCACGCGGGTTCAGGGCCAGGCCCCTGGGGAGTTGAATACCCTGCATTATCAGGGGCGCGGCCCGACCGCCATCATCGCCCCGTGGAACTTTCCCTTGGCCATACTGGGCGGTATGTCCGTGGCTGCCCTGGTGGCGGGAAATCCCGTGATTATCAAGCCCGCGGAACAAAGCAGCGCCACCGCTTGGCTGCTCTACCAGGCCATGATCAAGGCCGGGTTTCCCAAGGATGCGGTGCAATTCCTTCCCGGCCGCGGCGAAGTGGCCGGCGCGGGACTGGTGGCGCATCCCCGCATCGCCCAGATAGCCTTCACGGGAAGCTTGCAGGTAGGGACCCTCATCTTGCGCGAGGCCTCCGTACTCCGTCCCGGCCAGTCAACGCTCAAGCGCGTTGTTTGCGAAATGGGAGGGAAGAACGCCATCATCATCGACGACGATGCGGATCTGGACGATGCCGTAACGGGAGTGCTACGGAGCGCCTTCGGATACGCAGGCCAGAAATGCTCCGCATGTTCCCGTGTCATTGTCGTGGGGGACGTCTACCGCGCTTTCACGGATCGCCTGGTGGCGGCATGTGAAGGCTTGGCCATCATATCCGCCGAACTTCCCGGCTGCGATATGGGTCCGGTCATCGACGAAGAGTCCCGGACCCGGTTGGAAACGGTGGTGGCCGATCCCGGGCCCGGCGCGAGGCTGCTTTACCGGGGTCGTGCCCCGAAGGGTGGGCAATTCGTAGCCCCGGTCATTTTTGAGGTGGCGGATTCGGGACATCGGTTTATGCAAGACGAGCTATTCGGTCCCATCCTGGCCTTGATGAAGGCGGACGATTTTGGCAATGCACTGGATCTCGCTGCGGCCACCCCTTTTGCGTTGACCGGTGCCGTGTTCACGCGCAGCCCAAGCCATATCGGGGAGACCCGCGCCCGGTTTCGCGTGGGCAACTTGTACATCAACCGAGGTTCCACGGGAGCCTTGGTGGAACGTCAGCCATTCGGCGGCTTTGGACATAGCGGTCTTGGAACCAAGGCTGGAGGTCCGGGGTACCTTCTCAATTTCGCAGAACCGTTTTGCATAACCGAAAACACCATGCGGCACGGCTTTACTCCCGACATCCAGACCTGAAACTCCCTTTCGGAATTATCGGTCCCTTCGACCCCATTTGCATAATTTGCCTCAAAAGAGGCACGTTGTGAAATAGAATTATGATTCGGTTGTAACCGGCGAACAATAAAAGAAGTCTAAG
Source organism: Fibrobacterota bacterium (assembly GCA_030854955.1). Lineage (GTDB taxonomy): Bacteria > Fibrobacterota > Fibrobacteria > UBA11236 > UBA11236 > Chersky-265. The sequence goes on from JALYSE010000007.1 coordinate 29,993, forward strand.
CCGTGTGCTGATACAAAACAACTATTTCATCTTTGGCGCCTTTCTCATGGGCAGCATTGGTCTGGGCCTTGCCTTGTTTGCCGTTCGTAATGGGTCGTGGAAGTCGGGAAAGGCCCTGGGCCAGAATCTTCATCGCGACCTGGATCGCCTGTTCAACGACATCTCCAGGGGTTTGCGGGCGCTGGCCACCGGCCCGCGCTTTGGCGGAACGGGTTTGATGCGGGAAAAGCATGAGGAGGTGTCGCGCCTGCTTTCCGACCTGCAGTGGCGCCTGCGCATGCTGGAAGACGGGGTACGTGACAAATACGAGGCCCGGGCCCATAAGATTTTGGCTCAGGCGGCCCGTTTCGGGATTACCTTACCCCCTCCTTGACCCCGTCGCTCCGGTGGCCGACCCTTGGGTGGAATTTTCCGACTTTTCCTATATTTAGGGCCTTTTCAAAGGCAGACCCCATGGATAAGCGCCCGATCATCGCCCTCACCTTGAATGCCTATGAACTGGCCGAGAAGAGCCTGGCGGGCGATGAATTGACCCGGGAAGAAGCCTTTGCCGTCCTGGAATGGCCCGATGAGGATATCCTCACCTTGATGCAGGCCGTCTATAAGGTCCGCCATGCCGCCTTCGGCAAGAAGGTTCGCCTCAATTACCTGGTCAATATCCAAAGCGGCATCTGCCAGGAAGATTGCGGGTATTGCTCCCAGTCGAGCGTTTCCGACGTTCCCGTCGAGAAATACAAACTGATGACGCCGGAGGAGGTGGAAGCCGCCGCAGAAAAGGCGGTGGCGAACAAGGCCGCCCGTCTGTGCATGGTCGCTTCCATGCGCGGACCCTCCGATAAGGACGTGGCGGGCGTGGCCCAGGCGATACGCCGAGTCAAGGAGCGCTTCCCCCAACTTGAGCTTTGCGCCTGCCTTGGCCTACTCAAGGACGGCCAGGCCAAGACCTTGAACGAGGCCGGCGTGGACGCGTACAACCACAACCTCAATACCAGTGAACGCCACTACGGCGAGATCTGCTCCACCCATGGGTTCTCGGACCGCCTGGACACGGTGCGCAAGGTCAGAGAAGCGGGCATTTCTTCATGTAGCGGCGCCTTGTTCGGAATGGGTGAGACCCGCGAGGATATCCTGGACGTGGCTTACCGCTTACGCGAGTTAAGCGTGGATTCCATTCCCGTGAACTTCCTGATCCCTTTCAAGGGCACTCCCGATGGCCATCGCGAGGAGCTCACTCCGGTTTACTGCCTCAAAATCCTGGCTCTGTTCCGCCTGATCAACCCCTTTTCGGAAATCCGCATCGCCGGAGGCCGCGAATTGCATCTGCGCAGCCTGCAGCCCCTGGGCCTATACGCCGCCAACTCCATCTTCGTAGGCGACTACCTGACTACCGAAGGCCAGGCCGGTTCCCTGGATCGGGAAATGATTCGGGACCTGGGATTTGAGATCGTGGGGGACGACTCCGGAGAAGGCTCCGTTGTCCCGCTCGTCGATCGCGTCACCCTCACCTCCCGGCGGGTCCGCCTGGCCAAGTAGGATTCCAGGGGCCGCCCCAAGGGATTCCGCCTGAAGCATTATGATAGTCATCGTCGATTACAAAGCTGGCAACCTCACTTCTGTGCAGCTTGCCCTGGCCGAGGTGGGGGAGGATTCCGTCATCTCCGCCGATCCGGCCGTGATCGCCACCGCCGACCGCCTCATCTTTCCCGGTGTGGGTGCCGCGGGTTCGGCCATGGAAGAGCTGCGCCGGATGGAATTGGAGCCCGTGCTCAAGGCTTACGTCGCCACGGGCAAACCCTTTCTGGGGATTTGTGTCGGTTGCCAGATCATCATGGACTGGAGCCTCGAGGACGGACGCACCACCTGTCTGGGCCTGCTCCCGGGCGGCACGGACATCTTCACCGCGTCCCCAGAGACGAAGGTGCCGCATATGGGATGGAACCAGGTCCGATTCACGGAACGCGCCGTTTCCGGACGCGGGCCCCGGCACCCGCTGCTCATGGGTATTCCGGAAGGCAGCGAGTTCTATTTCGTGCACAGCTACTTTCCGACGCCCGGGGATCCTGACCATGTCCTTGCCCATACCGAGTATGGAGGGAAGGACTTCGCGTCCATCCTCGGATCGGGGAATATCGCGGCCTGCCAGTTCCACGTTGAGAAAAGCGGAAAGTGGGGGTTGGCTTTGCTGCGTAATTTCTGCAGCTGGGACGGCCGCCTCGAAAGGGACGGCGTATGCTGACCAAGCGCCTGATCGTCTGCCTGGACGTCCGTAACGGCAAGGTTACCAAGGGCATCAAGTTCAAGGAGAACGTGGACTTGGGCGATCCCGTGGAGATGGGCCGCAAATACTACCAGGAAGGCGTGGACGAACTGGTTTTTTACGACATTATGGCTTCGGCGGAGAAGCGCCCCATCGACATCAAAATGGTGCGCGCGGTTGCGCGCAAGGTGTTTATCCCGTTCTCCGTGGGCGGCGGCATTCGCAACCTCGAGGACATGCGGGAGGTGCTCCTGGCCGGTGCGGAAAAGGTGAGTGTCAACTCCCTGGCCGTCCAGAATCCCAACATCATCTCCCACGGCGCCCGCGCCTTCGGCAAGCAATGCATCGTGCTCGGGATGGATGCCAAGAAGACAGGCCTGCCGGGCCTTCCCTCCGGCTACGAAGTATTCGTCCAGGGCGGCCGCAAAGCCATGGGCATCGACGCCGTGGAATGGGCCAAGAAGGCCGTGGCCCTAGGCGCCGGCGAGATCTGCGTCAATTCCATCGACGCCGACGGAACCAAGGGCGGCTATGAACTCAACCTCACCCGCCTGATCGCGGACGCCGTGGAAGTGCCCGTGATCGCTTCCGGCGGGGCCGGCACGCCCTCCCACCTCGTCGACGTGTTCACCAAGGGCAAGGCCGACGCGGGCCTTGTCGCCTCCATGGTCCATTACGGGAGCTATTCCATCCAGGCCATCAAGGCCGATCTTTCCGCCGCGGGCCTTTCCGTGCGCACTGCCGCCTGAATCTCCCGAAAAATCCAAAAATCCTTAACGCGGGTCTCGTGTGCACGCACACTTTTCCATCGGCAGTTCCTAGCTATCCTTTCCATTTCCATTGTCGCTACAATGTATCCTAACGAGTGTAGCTACAATGTAATGCCTTTTGTTGTCGCTACAATGTGGGGACGAACAGGGGAGGGGGAATGGTTGAGGGATTTGGATTGGCATGATTTCAGGGTGAAGCCCAATACTCTGCGTAACTATCGGACCGATGAGGAATTCAAGGAGGCTTACCGAACCGGAGAATTGCCCTGGTCCGAAATCCAACGCTATTTGGAGTGGCGGAAAGGGGAACTCAAGGATTGTAGGATCAGCCTTCGAATCAGTGGAGTGGATGTGATGAAATTAAAGGCCTTGGCCCGGATGCAGGAAAAAAAGGTCCATAGTTATATCGGTGAAATATTGAAGCGGGAGATCTATTTTCAGGAGGAGCGTTTGGCTGCAGGCGTTCCCAAAGGGTAAGCACCCGTTCGCGCATTTGCCACCGAGGCTGTCCGTCCAGGGAGCCCCGGGACCGCATAGTCGCGGTAGACCGCCTGGAAGCGGCGGTTGAGCGCTCTGCCATTGGCCCGCGCCGCCCAATTAACTACCTTTGACCGCGTAATCTCAGGAGCGAATTGTGGAAGAAATCACTAATCTGAAGGCGCGGGTCGACCGCCTATGGGGGTATCTTTGACTTGGCTCGCAAGCAGGAAGAAATAGCCCTTCTCGAGCGCTCGGCCTCCGAACCCGGATTCTGGTCGGACACGGCCAAAGCCCAGAAAATCCAAAAGCAGATGAAGACCCTCCAATGGTGGGTCGACGAGTGGAAATCCATGGACCACCAGGTTCAGGAGTTGGAAATGCTCGCCCAAATGGCTCTGGAGGACAAGGACGAGGTTACCCTCAGGGAAGCGATCGGTACCGTACCCACCCTGGAAGCCAAGGTCCGCGAGCTTGAGCTCAAGAAAATGCTCAGCGGCGAGAACGATGAGAAGCCGGCCATCTTGAGCATCCATTCCGGCGCGGGTGGAACCGAGTCCCAGGACTGGGCACGCATGCTCCTGCGCATGTACACCAGTTGGATGACGAAGCGCGGCTTCAAATACGAGATCCTGGACGAACAGCCGGGCGAAGAAGCGGGCCTCAAGGGCGCCACCCTGGAAGTGACCAGCGAATTCGCCTTCGGCTACCTCCGCTCGGAAATCGGCGTGCACCGCCTGGTGCGCATCTCCCCCTTCGATTCCAATGCCCGCCGTCATACCTCTTTCGCGGCCGTGTACGTGTATCCGGAAGTGGAAGAAGTCGAGTTTGAACTGAACGAGAACGACATCAAGGTGGACACCTTCCGCGCCGGGGGCGCGGGCGGCCAGCACATCAACAAGACGGATTCCGCCGTTCGCATGACCCATCTTCCCAGCGGAATCGTGGTCTCCTGCCAGAGCGAGCGCAGCCAGCACAAGAACCGCGCCAGCGCCATCAAGATGTTGCGAGCCAGGGTATACCAGAAGCACAAGGACGACGAGGAGGCCAAGCGCGAATCCAAGCTGGCTTCCAAGCTCAAGATCGAGTGGGGCAGCCAGATTCGCTCCTATGTGCTGCAGCCCTACCAGATGGTCAAGGACGCGCGCACGGATTTCGAAACCTCGGACGCCGAAGGCGTGCTCAACGGAAACCTGGACGGATTCATCAACGCCTACCTGCTGGCCGCAGACGAAGAGCGGTTGAAAGGCACCTGAGCCCGAGCGCAAGCAATACGATTGGAATGAATGATGGAAATGAATGATCAGGTAGAAGCCAGGTTGGAAAAGCTCCGCAAGCTGCGCGAGATGGGGATCAATCCCTATCCTTACGGCTTTACCCCCACCCATGACAGCGCCGCCCTCCAGGCGGAGAAGGAAAGGCTCCTGCCCCCGCCCGCAGCCGAAGGAGATACCGCAGCCCGCCCGAACGGGCCCGAAGTCGCCTTCGCGGGCCGCATCGTGCGCTATAACCTCAAGGGCAAGCTCGCCTTCGTGCATTTGAAGGACGATATGGGCCGCATGCAGATCATGTTCGGCCGGGACGCCGTGGGCGAGCCCTCCTTCGAGCTGGTCAAGATCCTGGACATCGGGGATTGGATCGGCGTGAAGGGGACCATGTTCACCACGCGCGCCGGGGAATACACCGTGCATGCCAGGACCGTGGAGCTCCTTTCCAAGGCGGTCCGGCCCCTGCCCATCCCCAAGGAGAAGATCGAGAACGGCGTCAAGATCATCTTCGACGAGTTTAAGGACGTCGAGACCCGGTACCGCCAGCGTTACGTGGACCTGACTTTGAACGACAACGTGCGCGAGACCTTCAAAAAGCGGTCGCGCATCATCCAGTCCATCCGCCAGTACCTTCTTGACAACGCCTACCTGGAAGTGGAGACGCCCATTCTGCAGGCCATTTACGGCGGGGCAAGCGCGCGGCCCTTCACCACGCATCATAACGCCTTGGACATCCCCCTGTTCCTGCGCGTGAGCAACGAGCTCTACCTCAAACGCCTCATCACGGGCGGGTTTCCCAAGGTGTTCGAGTTCGCCAAGGATTTCCGCAACGAGGGCATCGACCGGACCCACAATCCCGAATTCACCCTGCTGGAGTTCTACCAGGCCTTCGCCGACTACAACGACATGATGAAGCATTTCGAGAACGTCTACGCCGCCGCCTGCACGGCCGCCAACGGCTCCCCGAAGTTCACCTATCAGGGCAAGGAGTTCGATCTGACTCCTCCCTGGCCCCGCATGACCATCAAGGAAGCCCTGAAAAAGATCGGCGGCCTGGACGTGGACGCCATGTCCGACGACGTCCTCAAGGCCACCTTGATCGAAAACAAGGTCGAGCTCAAGGGCAAGTACATGCGTGGACTGGCCGTTAAGGCCCTTTTCGAAGCCAAGTGCGAGCCGCACCTTTCCGGACCGATCTTCATCATCGATCATCCCAAGGAAAGCACGCCCCTTTGCAAGGCCCACCGCAATGATCCTGACTTGGTGGAGCAGTTCGAGCCATACATCAACGGCTGGGAGGTGGGCAACGCCTACTCGGAGCTGAACGATCCCCTGCTGCAACGCAAGCTCCTGGAAGACCAAGTGGAGCGCGGCCGCGGCGGCGAGGACGAGACCCATCCCCTGGACGAGGACTTCCTGCGCGCCCTGGAATACGGCATGCCGCCCACCGGCGGCGTGGGCATTGGTATCGATCGCATGGTAATGCTGTTGACGGACAGCGCCACCATCAAGGATGTGCTTCTCTTCCCCTTAATGAAGCCCGAGTGACGTATTTCGAATGGTTCATCGCCCGGAAGTATTTCTGGGCCCAACGCAGGACCCTGTCGAGCGGGCTTATCGCCCTGTTCTCGGCCGCCGGCGTCACCATCGGCACCTGGCTCCTCATTTTTGTGCTTTCGGCCATCAACGGCTTCGAACATGAGGTCAAGAAACAGCTCATCGGCAAGGACGCGCATATCGAGGTGACGCAATACCAATATGCGCCCATCCGGGGTTACGATTCCGTGGCCGCGCGGGTGCGGCAATTCCCCAATGTCACCTCGGTATCGCCCTTCATTATGTCCAAGACCATCATTTCGCGCCGGAAGAATCAGGACGGGATCGTGGTCTACGGCATCGACAGCGCAAGCAGCATGGACGTGATCGGCTTGTCCTCCACCATCTCCCATGGGAAATACCAGTTCCAGGGCCTGAAGGATTCCACCGGCAAGACCTTTCCCGGCATCATCCTGGGATACGCGCTCGCCAATCGCCTGCAGGCCTCCATCGGAGACAAGGTCTTCCTGGCGGATTTCACCGGGTCCGGCGAGCTCGGTTCCGCCGGATTCTCGCCCAAGATAGCGCCCTTCCAGGTGGCCGCTACCTTCGAGTCGGGCATGTACCAGTTCGACGAAACCCTGGCCTATATCTCCCTGGCCGAGGCGCAAAAGCTTTTCGAACTGCAAGGTGCGGTCACGGGACTGCAACTCCGGGTGGATGATCCCTACATCAGCGGGCCGGTATCCCGGGATTTGGAGGATTCCCTGGGCTTTCCCTTCCGGGCCATCGATTGGCAGGCGAAGAACTATACCCTGATCAAGTGGATGGCCTATGAAAAGGTGCTGGTGGGCCTGGCTCTGGGCATCATCATCATCATCGCGGCCTTCAACATCATCTCTTCCCTGGTGATGGCCGTGAACGACAAAGTCCGGGAAATCGGCATCCTGCGCGCCATGGGCGCGACGCGGCGCGCCATCCTGCGCATTTTCATTCTGGAAGGCATGCTCATCGGCTTGACGGGATCGGCGGCGGGCACGGTCCTCGGCCTGCTCAGTTATTGGCTGCAAAGCCGCTTCGGGATCATCCAATTACCCGGAGACGTCTATTTCGTGACCACCCTGCCGGTCGAACTCCACCTCACGGACGTGCTGGCCGTTTTGGTCCTGACGAACTTCCTGTGCGGCCTGGCCACCATTCTGCCGGCCCTCAAGGCCGCGAGGCATGATCCCGTGGAGGCCATCCGCCATGAGTAATATCGAAATGCAGGCGAAAGCCGTCCCAATAATCGCTGTCGAGCGGATCATGAAGGTCTTCGAAGAGACCGGAACCCGCATCGAATTGTTCCGGGACCTGGATTTCGCCATCTCTAGGGGCGATTTCGTGGCCGTCAAAGGCGCATCCGGGGTAGGCAAGAGCACCTTCCTGCATATCCTGGGAATGCTGGATCACCCCACTTCCGGGCGCGTGCTATTCAAGGGGAAGGATACCAGCGGTCTGACGGACAAGGCCTTGAGCTTAATCCGCAACGGAGAACTGGGATTTGTATTTCAATTCCACCACCTGCTGCCCGACCTGACCGTCCGGGAAAACGTTTTGATGCCGGCCCGCATTGCCGGCCGTTTGGGCAAGGCGGATGAGGATCGGGCCCTGGAATTGATCCGCATGGTGGGGATGGACCATCGCCTCAAGCATCTTCCGTCGGAACTTTCGGGAGGCGAGCGCCAGCGCATCGCCTTGGCCCGTGCGCTCATCAACAATCCCGCGGTCCTGCTTTGCGACGAACCTTCCGGCAACCTCGACGACAAGAACTCGGATCACCTGCATGAGTTGCTTCTCGACCTCAACCAGCGCTTGTCGGTCGCCATTTTGGTGGTGACCCATGACTTGAGCCTGGCCGCCCTGGCCAGGAGCGTGTACATGATGGAAGGCGGCCACCTGCGCGTGGAACGCCAGGACGCGCCCCATGGATAGTTTCCCGGTCTGCACCCAATGCGGTTTCACCTTCGGTGAATACCGCGTGCGCGGACTGCTGGGCTGCCCCCATTGTTATGTCGGATTCGGGGAGGCATTGCAGGCCGACGTGGCTTGGCTCCACCGGGCCTTGGCCTTTGCGGAGACGGAAGCGCCGCTCCCGCCCGCTCCCGACGCGGAAAGCCTGGCGCGTTGGCGGGAGCAAATCGCCGAAGCGGTGCACACCGAAAACTACGAAGAAGCCGCCCGCCTCAACCGCCTTATCCGCGGCCTGGACAAGACCGGGAATACCGATTCCTCCGTATCCGCAGGAGCCGCCGATAAAGGCCTCCTGGGCCCCGGATCGGACGTACCCATCGCGGGCAGCCAGAGACCGGGCCTTGGACTGGTCTGACCTCGCTTCGCGCCCCGCCCCTTGGGCAGTCCCTGCCTCCTCGGCCGGCGAGGCCCCCTCGGCCGGCGAGGCCCCCTCGGCCGGTAACCGGGATGTTTCCTCCGATCCGGCCATGGACGCCGTGATCCTCACCCGCACCCTCGCCTATCGGAACTTCGCCGGGCTTCCATTTGTGGTATCGGCTCCGCCCAACGCTTGCGCCGCCGCGGCCGACAAGGCCCTGAACCTCATTTCCAAGGCCGGCGGCCAGACCGTCTGGCGCCTCGCCGATCTTCCCCAGCGCGCCATCCGCCTTTTGCGCGAACGGGAGATCCTTCCCCTTCGCTCGGCTTCCTTTCCGGGCAAAAAGAGCTTCAAATACCTGGCGGCGTCCTCTGACGGCAGCTCATGGACCCTGGTGAATGAGGTGGAGCATATCACCATGGGTCGCTTGCTCCCCGGATGTCCGGTCCCGGGGGATTTCGTCGCACCGGCTCCCGAATCCGATCCCGCCCGGACCTTGTGGGCTTGGTCCTCCGGATTAGGGTATCTCGCCTCGGATCCATCCCGCATCGGTGCCGGATTGGCCGTGGAATCCGTGGTCCACCTTCCCGGACTTGCCTTGTCGCGCCAATTGGCCCATGCGCGGAACTACCTGGCGGCGTGCGGCGTCGGTTTCCTTCCTGCAGCTTCGCCTTCCCCTCATTCGGCCTCCCCCGGAGCCGCCGAAGCGGGTCTTTTCAGGCTGATATCAAGGGCCCGGCTGGGCGAAGGCGTTTCGGAGGCCTACAACTCCTTTTTGGGTGCTGTCCAACCGGTATTGCGCCGGGAATACGAGGCTCGGCGCCGATGTGCTGAAAAACACCACAAAAGACTGGAAGCGCGGGTCCGCAAATCCCTGCAGCGCTTGATTGAAGCCACGGCAATGACTTACGCGGACTTCCTTTCCCAAAGCTCGTTGGCGCGTTTGGGGGCGGGACTCGGGATCCTAAGCCCCCAAATCCCAGGGATACTGGAAGAACTACGCTTGACGGCGGGGAGTGGTCACCTGTCGGTAACTTCCGGGCGCGAATTGATGAAAGAAGAGGAAGACTTCCAAAGGGCGAATGTTGTAAGATTATTTCTGGAGAAGCATAGTGGAGAAATCATGTAAAGATTGGGAACTTAGGGGATAACAAGTATTTTATTCATTGGATGAGATGGGGCCGGAATACTCCGGCTCAACGGAGCAAAAAAATGAACGGCATGTTTACGGATAGGGTTAAAAAAGTCATGCAGCTGGCGCGCGAGGAATCCGTGCGGCTCGGCAACGACTATGTCGGAACCGAACACCTGCTGCTCGGCCTCATCCGCGAAGGCGACGGAGTGGCTGTGGCCGTACTGAAGAACCTGGGCATCGATCTCGATGATCTCGCCCGTAACATCGAGAAGTCCATTTCGTCCTCGGGCGGAATGATGACCATCGGCCAGATGATCCCCTTCACGCCCCGAGCGAAAAAGGTCCTGGAGATCGCGGCGCAGGAAGCCCGGTCCATGAGCCACAAGTACATCGGCACCGAGCACCTTCTGCTCGCCCTCATGAAAGATCATGAATCCGCAGCCGCCAACGCCCTCGCCTCCATCGGAGTCGAGTACGAACGCGTAAAGGAGGAAATCGAACGCGTGCTCCGCGGCGGCGACGCCCAGAGCGGCACCGAATTCGCCGGCTCGCGCAAGAAGTCCAAGACTCCATTCTTGGATCACTTCGGCCGCGACCTCACCGAGCTCGCCCGTCAAGGCCAGCTGGATCCCATCATCGGTCGCGGACCGGAAATCGAACGCGTCATCCAGATCCTGTCGCGCCGCAAGAAGAACAATCCCGTGCTCATCGGAGAACCCGGCGTGGGCAAGACTGCCATCGTGGAAGGACTCGCGCAGAAAATCGTCGAGCGCAACATCCCCGAGATACTCGAGAACAAGCGCGTGGTCACCTTGGACATGGGAAGCATCGTCGCGGGAACCAAGTACCGCGGCCAATTCGAAGAGCGCCTAAAGTCCATGATGACCGAGTTGCAGAAGAACGACAATGTCATCATCTTCATTGATGAGTTGCATACCATCGTTGGCGCCGGCGGATCCGAAGGATCCCTGGATGCGTCCAATATCTTCAAGCCCGCCTTGTCGCGCGGCGAGTTCCAGTGCATCGGCGCCACCACCCTGGACGAGTACCGCAAGTACATCGAAAAGGACGGAGCCCTCGAGCGCCGGTTTCAGACCATCCTGGTCGACCCGCCCTCACTCACCGAGACTTTGCAGATCATCAAGGGCCTGCGCGCCAAGTATGAGGCTCATCACAAGGTCACCTACACCGAGCCCGCCTTGGATGCGTCTGTCCGCCTTTCGGATCGGTATCTTTCGGACCGGTTCATGCCGGACAAGGCCATCGACATCATCGACGAGGCCGGCGCCCGCGTGCGCCTGGCCAGCCTCTCCATTCCGCCCGAGCTGCGCAATAAGGAACTGGAGCTGGAAGCGGTCGTGAAGGAAAAGGAAGCCTCGGTCGAGAACCAGGATTACGAGACCGCCGCCTCCCTGCGCGACACCCAGGAAAGCCTAAAGGCCGAACTGGAAGAGATGCGCAAGAAGTGGCGCGAACAGAAGCGCGAAGAACGCCTGATCGTAGACGAGGAAGCCATCCAGGAAGTCGTCGCCAAGATGACGGGCATTCCCTTGGCCAAAATGGCCAATCAGGAAAGCCAGCGCCTCTTGAACATGGAAAAAGAGCTTAACCAGCGCGTGGTGGGTCAGGACAAGGCCATCGAGGTCATTTCCAAGGCCATCCGACGTTCCCGCTCGGGTGTGCATTCGACCAAGCGCCCCATGGGCAGCTTTATCTTCCTCGGCCCCACGGGCGTGGGCAAGACGGAATTAGTGAAGGCCCTGGCGGCCTTCTTGTTCGAAACGGAAGAGTCCCTCATCCGCATCGACATGTCCGAATACATGGAGAAGTTCGCGGTCTCCCGCCTGGTGGGAGCGCCTCCGGGATACGTTGGATACGAAGAAGGCGGCCAGCTCACCGAGAAGGTGCGTAAGAAGCCCTATTCCGTAATCCTGTTGGACGAAATCGAAAAGGCGCATCCGGACGTGTTCAACATCCTGCTCCAAATCCTCGATGACGGCCAGCTGACCGATTCCTACGGCCGAAAGGTGAACTTCAAGAATACCCTGATCATCATGACATCGAACCTGGGGGCCAAGGATATCAAGAAGGGCCTGGGTCTCGGCTTTGGCAAGGACGATCTGGACAGCGAGTTCGAGCGCATGGAGAAGGTGGTCCGCGAGGAAGTGAAGCGTACCTTCAACCCTGAGTTCCTGAACCGCTTGGATGATCTTGTCGTGTTCCGTCCCCTGGAAAAGCGGGATATGGGCCGCATCGTGGAAATACTCGTCGCCGAATTGGAAAGCCGCCTATCGCCCCGCGACATCAAGGTCCAAATCTCGGAAACCGTCCGCGACCTTATCGTGGAGAAGGGATTCGACCCGCAATTGGGCGCGCGTCCGCTCCGCCGCGCCATTCAAAAGCTCATCGAGGATCCCCTCGCGGAGGAAATCCTGCGCGGAAAGATCACGGACAACTCCATCCTCAAGGTCGGCCGCAAAGGCGATCAGTTAACCTTTACTCCGGGTCCCTCCAAGACCGTGAAGAAGGACGACAAGGAACCCACTCCCACTGAGGTGAAGGGCGAGTAGACATTTCGGCCGACAGGTACCTGCCGGCCGATGACATTGTGACTCTTGTTATGAGCCGGGCAAAAATGCCCGGCTTATTTTTTGCACCTTGCCCAAGGACCCTATCCGGCTTGCAAACTCAAGCTAGTCGGTATCCTTTTCCAGCCCCTTAGCGACTCCTATTTCAGCCTTTTATCTATATTGTCACCGGTTTCCAACCGGGAAGGCGTTTTGACCATTTTGAAGTATCGTTTTGTGTTTTTTCTCTTAATTTTGGCCATGCTACCGTCCTCGGCCCAACTTGCCGGTCCCGGCTTTCGCAGTCCCGTCAAGGAAGTGAAAATCGCCGGCATCGTTCTCGAGGGCAATAAGACCGTCGACAAATCGCTCATCCTCCATACCATTCAGCTCGAGAAGGGCGAGGAA
>JALYSE010000356.1 GCA_030854955.1 Fibrobacterota bacterium
CAGAGCAAACAGACGCGCAAAATCGAAATCCAATTCGTGCAAGGGATGGGAAACAATGGCGACGCCTTCAACGCCACCCTCCCCATCATCCACAGCCTGGTAACCCAGTACCAGACCGGATACGGAGGGGGTTCCACTCTGCCCAAAAAGAACATCGGGGTCGTGAGCCTGACGGCAACGTCCCTGGACGGTAAGACTTATGCTTTGAACTGGCCGGGCCTCGGAAGCGGTGCCGTCGGACCCACACCGCTCAAACTCCATGCCATCAAGGTGGAAGACCTAAAGGAGGGCGTCGTCAGCAGCGCCAAGTCCTCCTGCGTAGGCTGCCTTACGCCATGGATTTCGGACCACTCCGGATCCTCCTACTTCGGCGTCACAGCCGTCCTGGAAGGCAAAAAGCTGGCCTTGGAGGCTCAACCCACGGAACGTTACGTGATCGTGGACGTGGGCGTGGATGCGATGGATTCCCTGGCTCCCGCGCGTTCGCGCAAGCTGGCGCTATTGGCCCTCAAGGCTTACGCCCAGGCCCCGTACTCCGGAAACCTGGGATTCTCCGACGGCAATGGAAGCATCACCTACGTCTTTCCCAAGCCCGTGGAAATGACCGCCGCGAACCTGCTCAAGGCCTACGAATCCCTGAAGTCCTGGAAGCCGTTGGCTAAGGCGAATGCCAAACTAGCCCTGGAGGCTTTCGCCAAAGGTCGGGGAACCGGTTCAAAAACCGCCGTAGCCTTGCTAATCAATAATGACTCCTCTTCTTATTACCATTTCCCCCCGATTTACAACGAAGCCGACTGGCCTGCTGAGTATGCGAAATATGAGAAGTTCGAAGCGGAAAAAGCGATCATCACCAACGCCTTGACCGCTACCTTGAAATCCGCCAATACCATGCTATTCGGCTATTGGAACGATCACCGGCTCAGCGAGGTCGCGGCGTCCACCGGCGGTTTTCAGGTGGGTATGATCAACGGATGGATTTATCCTCCCTACTACGGCGACCGCATCGTGGGCCTTACCGCGCCAGACAGGGCAGCTCCCCAGCCGGTGGACGGATGGTATCTTCCTTCCCTCTTTGGACCGGGACGTCCCGATTCCCGTGGGGTCACGGATCTCAAGGTGGCGATTTCGGGAGCGGTCGTTACGGATTTCACGGTGTTGCAGGAGGTGGTATGGTACCGGATGTATTCCATGAACGAAACGATCGTCAGAAAAACCGCAGCGTCCGGAGCCTTGGCGAAATCTTCCGACATCGTCATGCCCTACCCCTATCAATACCCGGAAAGCACCACGGTGCTTATTTCCGGCCGCTACCAGGGAAGTGGGAAGGCCACACTTAAGATGACGGGCATGTTGGGGGGATTGCGGTTTTCCCAGGAATACTCCATTGAGCTTGGCTCCTCTTCGGGTGCCGGTGCGGGCGGCGCTTCCTTGTGGTCGTACCAGCAGGTGGAAGCCTGGGGACGGGACCAGGCAGTAGACGATATTGCCGCCATGGTGAAGATGGGCAAGGATTATCATGTCGTGAACCGGCAGATGAGCCTGCTCGCCTTGGAGCCGGGAATGGACCTTTGGACAGAGTTGCCTTCAAAACCCGGCCAGCGTGCCGGCGGAACGGGAAATTTGGACAACATCCTAGTCACGATGGAAAAGAGGCCCCTCATGGTGCAGGGAATGAGCATCGACGAGGCCAGCCTGGAGGACATCCTTAACGGCAATATCACGGGCCTGGAGCCCGCCCACGTAGGTCGCAAAGGTAATGGAAAGATTTCCCTCGCCCAGGCAGACGGAGCGGTGGGAATCACCTGGTCCTATCCCGGAAACGCCCAACAGGCGCGCTTCCAGGTACTGGATCTTTCGGGTCGCCTGGTGTCCGAGATACCCGCCGTCCGGAACGGGGAAACCTTCTCCGCAAAATGGAGAAGCAACGGCAAAACGGGAACCTATTTCCTGGTGGCAAGGGCCGGAGAAGCCTCCCTTACCCGGAAGATCGTCCTGCAGCGGTGATTCCGGGACGGAACCGGTTCGCACCCGCGATCCGGTTCTGATTTTGTCGCGCTGCTCTTCGGCGCGGTGGTCCGCGCTCGTCCCGCAGCCCTGGAAAAAGCCCGCGACTCAGGTCGCGGGCTTTTTCCTTATGGATCCCGCCTTGCCGGCCCGGGCCTTTATCGCCGATCCCTTCCCGTTGGACGCCTTTTTCGCCGTCACCTTAACCATGGATTCCTTCCATATCGCGGCCGTCCCATACTTGCTGCATATCTGGCACCGTGACAAATTATGGTTGCGCGCGGGGCAATATTCCCGCCCATAATAGATCATCTGCAGATGTAACTTGGGCCATTGGCTCCGGGGAAACAGCGCCTTCAAATCCGCTTCCGTCTTTTCCACGTTCTTGCCGTTGGAAAGGCCCCAACGTTCGGCCAAGCGATGGATATGGGTATCCACCGGAAAGGTCGCAACGCCGAAGGCCTGACACATTACCACCGAAGCGGTCTTGTGCCCCACCCCGGGAAGTTCTTCCAGCTCTTCCAGGGTCCTGGGCAATTCTCCGCCGTGCTTTTCCAGCAGGATGCGGGACAGATTCCAGACATTCCGGCTCTTGGTGTTCGATAACCCCACGGTCCGGATGATCGATTGGATGCGCTCGGGCGAAAGCTTGACCATATCGGCGGGATTGTCCGCCAGGCCGAACAGGGTCGGGGTGGCGCCGTTCACTGATTTGTCCGTGGTATGCGCGGAAAGGAGCACGGCGATGCACAAGGTGTAGGGATTGGTGTGATACAGGGGGATGGGCGGATCTGGATAGAGGGCCATGAGGTACTTTTGGATGCCTGCGGCCTTCTCCTTGTTGGTCATTGCGGCTTCCCACCCTTGTGCTCAGCCTGGAAAATAACAATACTATGGGAAGGAAATCGTTTGGTTTCTGCGGCGGATAACGGATGGCGAAAATGCAACCCCTCATCATCATCACCGGGGCGGCGGGCTTCATCGGAAGCGCCTTGGCCTGGCGACTCAACAATTCCGGAAACGCGAACCTGCTCTTGGTGGATGAGCTGGACAAATCCGCGAAGTGGAGGAACTTGGTTCCCCTCTCCTACCAGGACATCATGGACAAAACGGATTTCCTCGCCGCGGTGACCTCAGGAAAATTCGACGCCACCGAGATCGACGCCGTCCTGCACATGGGTGCCTGTTCCTCGACGACGGAAACCGATGTCGGATACCTGGCCAGGAACAATTTCGAGTAC
>JALYSE010000357.1 GCA_030854955.1 Fibrobacterota bacterium
AGGTGGCGGGCAGCATCGTGGGCGACCCGATGAAATTCGCAACGTACACTTTGACGGGGATCAAGGCTAACCATACCCTTGCGGCGAAGTTCACCATTAAAACCTTTACCGTTAAGGTCTATGGCCGCGACCTCTGCGTCAGGCAAATCGCGACGTGCCCGAGGGGTGAGATTTGCGGCATCCTCTTGTGCTTCGCTGGATCCGGTCCGGATTCGTCCACCTTTACCGCGAACTACGGTGCGAGCTATAATATCTCGACCGACGACAGCCTGGGTACTAGGCCTTTTCTGAATTGGAACAAGGATGGCGACAACATCGCAACGACCCTGGGAATCGCGACGGGGCCAATCACCTCCAATGTGACCTATACTGCGGTTTATAAAAGCATCATTATTCGGTGCTGCCCAGGCCCTTGCTGTGTGATTGGTTCTGGACCCATCCCGATCCAGCCATCAATTACATCTCCGTCCATGTCGATTGAGCCGGTGCAGGATCCAATTACACCATTATTGAAGAATTGAAAAATCACCGAATCATTCAATCGGCAGATGGAAAGTCAAATGCCTCCTAATAGGGGGCATTTGACTTTCCAACCTTTTACTCCCCCATAATCCAATCCCGCTGCCGCGTATCCCCCCGCCAATCCATACCTAGGAAATCCCCATCGTCCCCGATATCCCCAATCGCGATGTTATGGGATCCCGCCTCTGACATCCCTGCATACTCCCAATCCGTCCCCGCTCCGTCGTTGTTCACGAAAATCCCCACCCGCTTCCCGGTCGCCTGATCCCGCTCCCCATAGAGGACATTCTCCCTACAGGCCCCGGGTTCCAAGGTGCCTACCAAGGCATCCGGCTTCCCATCTCCGTCGATATCTCTCAGGGCCTTGCCACAGGAATTTGAAAGGTTCGCGGAGTCAAGGATGAGTTCCGTGTAGCCGGATTCCTGGGGGGCCTGGGGATCGTCCGTCCCCGCGATGCAATGGGCGCTCCACCGCGCAAACGCTAACCGAGCGAGGCTGCCGCTTTCCTAATCGCCGCAGCGGTACGTTCCATCACCGCATCGTCATGGGCCGCAGACAGGAACGCCGCCTCGAATTGCGACGGCGCCAAGTATACGCCCTGGTCCAGCATGGCATGAAAGAAGCGCCCGTAGGCTTTGACGTCGGCCTTGACGGCGGAATCGAAATCGCGCACCGGCCCGGCGGTAAAGAAAACCGTCATCAAGGAGCCCACCCGGTTGATGCACCAGGGGATGGGCGCGCCTTTCAGGGCGTTGCGCGTGTCGGCTTCCCAGGCCTCGGCCCGCTTGTTCAGGGTCTCGTAGATTCCCGGTTTGCGCAATTCCCGAAGCATGGCCAGGCCGGCCGCCGTGGCCAGGGGATTGCCTGCCAGGGTACCGGCCTGATAGACCGGGCCTATGGGGCTAAGCCGGTCCATGATGTCCGCGCGCCCACCATACGCCGCCAAGGGAAGGCCGCCTCCGAGGATCTTACCGAGGGTGGTGAGATCGGGTTTGATGCCGTAGAAGCCTTGTGCGCCGGCCAGGCCCAGGCGGAATCCGGTGATGACTTCGTCGAAGATGAGCAGGGTGTTGCGCCCGTCGCAAAGGGCGCGCAAGCCTTCCAGAAAGCCCTTCTCCGGAACCAGAACGCCCATGTTGCCCGCTACCGGTTCCACCATGATGGCGGCGATTTCGTCCCCGCAGGCTTTGAACAAAGCTTTTACCGACTCCAGGTCGTTGTACTCGGCCAGCAGGGTATCCTGGGCCGAGCCCTTGGTGACCCCGGGGCTGGATGGATTACCGAAAGTGAGAGCGCCAGAACCAGCCTCGATGAGAAAGCTATCCCCGTGGCCATGGTAACAGCCGCGGAACTTGATGAATTTTTCACGGCCGGTGTAGCCGCGAGCCAAGCGCACGGCGCTCATGGTGGCCTCGGTGCCGGAGCACACAAGCCGGACCTTCTCCACCGAAGGCACGCAATCGCGGACCATTTCGGCGAGTTCCGTTTCCGCTTCCGTGCACGCCCCGAAGCTGGTGCCTTGCGCCGCGGCCTTAATCACGGCCTCGATTACGGGGGGATGGGCATGGCCCAGGATCATGGGTCCCCAGGAGCAGACGAAATCAATATACTCGCGGCCGTCGGCGTCGGTAATGTACGGGCCCTTGGCGGAGCGGATGAAGAGCGGCGAGCCGCCCACGGATTGGAAGGCGCGTACGGGGGAGTTCACGCCGCCGGGGATGACCTTGAGGGCGCGTTCGTGGCGGCTGTAGTTGGAGGGTGCGGTCATGGACATCTCTCCGGATTCTTCTTGAGGATCCTGGTGGCGGAACCGCCGAAGGCGGCCTTGAGGGCGTCCACCAGGCTCGAGTTGTCGGCATGGGTGGCTTCGCGGCAGTATTCCGTTCCCAGATCCGCCAGGGCCCTGGACGTGGAGGGGCCGATAGATACGGCCAGGATGCCATCCTTTTTCCCGACCCGGGCGGCCAAGGCGGGCGCGGCCTTGAAAAAATGTTCGACGGCGGAGCCGGAGCAGAAGACTACTGCGTCTACTTTGCCGGCTTCTGCCGCCAAGCGATCGCCCGCGTCCGGGGCCATGCCGGGGCGATACACAGGAACATTTTCGACTTCGATTTTCTTTCCCCTGAATTGCGCCGGATCCAGCCGCGTAGAGGCGGAGCAGGGATGCAGCCAGCGTTGGGAGATCACTAGGCCATTCGCCGTCAGTCCCTCGGCTCTGCTTGCCTGAATGGACGCGGAGGGCGAGTATTCCTTGAGAAACCCTTCCAGGGAGGCTTCCCGGGGATGGAAGGCGACCTTGCCACCCAGGCTTTCCACCAGGGCAACCGATTTTCCTCCGACTAGGTAAAAGGGTTTCGTCAGCCATTTGTCAAGTTCGGTCGCGAGCAGGCCGGCCTGCAGATGGCGCAGGCCATTGGGACTGGAGAGAAAGATGCCCGTGAAGCCCGTGGGTTGCAGGCGGCGCATGCGCGCCAGGCCATCTTCATCGGGAACGATGTCCACCATGGGGATTTCCAGGGGCTCGAAACCGGCTTGGCGGAGCAGTTCGCTCAGTTCCCCGTTCTGATCGGCGGGGCGGGTGTTGATGACCAACGCCACCTCAGGGCTCTCCGTCAGCGAGCGGGTCTCCGCCGTTCAGCAGATAATGCGCGGGCAGGTCGTGAGGCAGAGGAATTCCCTTGGTCCGGCATTCCTCTTCCATGCGCACGGCCACTTCTTC
>JALYSE010000358.1 GCA_030854955.1 Fibrobacterota bacterium
GAACTTACCCCGCAAGCCTTCAAGCTCCGCTCAATATCTACCTGATCCCATAATCACGCTACTGCCATCAAACAAGGGTGGGGCGTGGAACGGTTACTATCTATGTAGGGGTACCGCTAACGCGACTTTCATTGGAGGCTCGGTGACAAGTAATAGACCCGACCCAGATGGGCATGCCATCTCAGTCGGCGGTTCCGTTGCCATTATGGGTGCAATGAATATTTATGGGAATACCAGCAGTCAAGCGCCGGGTCAGATTCACGTTACCCAAGGAGGCAACCTGACAATAGATACCGAAGTCAATTTAAATGTCCTGAGGTCTATAATGAGGGCGGCAGCGTTACCTGTAAAGGGAACGGGATTTAGGATTATGACCGACCGGTATGTGTAAAACCTGTCAGATCCAAGCCATCCCCATCAATTTCCCGCAAGCCAACAGTGGGGCATGCGTCCCGCGGATGCGGGTCGTTCCCAATCCGATCGAGTAACCCCCCGACCCCATTAGCCAGTCCAACTCCAGGGTGCTGAACCCGCCCTCCGGACCAGTCAGCACCCCGAATGGCCCTTCAGGTTTTTCGGGGAGTTTATCCTCCCCCGGATGCACCAGGATCAAGACTATGTCCGGATAGTCCCGCCGCCAATTTCTTAGCGGTATGGGTTCATGTATTTCCGTCAGCCAAGCTTTCTTCGCCTGCTTCAATGCCACGAGGGATTTTGCGCGAAGCCGCTCCACCAGTTTACCGTGGCCCTGTGCCTTGAATTCCTGGGTATGATCTGTGGTCACAATGTGAATCGCATGGATAGGAAGCTGGCAAAGTCCTTCCACAGGTTCCTCGAGATCCCTTCCTTTTAATAAGCTCAATACGAGATTCAGATTGGGTGGGACCGTTTCTCCCGCCAATTGGTCCAAGGCAATAAGTTCAACTAAATCCCCTTTAGCCTGCGTCTCGCAAAGGAAGACACCACCCGCCCCATTGCTCGCGACCACGCATCGGCCCAGCTGAACGCGCAGAACTTTCCGAAGATGATGCGATTCCTCAGCCGAAAGGATGGCTCGGTCGCCCACGGCCTCGAGCGGCGCATGGAACCAACTCTCTTCGAAAGTTTTTTCCACTGCCGTCAACCCAGCTTGGACTTGATGATCTGGAAAATCCCCATGTCCCTTCCCGTCAAGAACAGGAAATAACCCTGCAAGGCCGCGAAGGCCAGGGTCAGCAGCAGGTTGAAGAAGGCTGTGCCCCATTTGGTCTCTTCGTGTAACACCAGGGAAATGCCGAGGAGGATGGCTGTGAGGCTGGCGCCCAAGGTCCCGGCGCAGGTTGAAATCAAAATGGCCTGATCATCCCACATGAAGGGATTGCGGAAATGGATCCACAGGGTGGCGGCGGCCATGACGGCGTTCGCCAATTGCAAGAGCATGAATGTCATCGGCATGTCACGTCTCCATTCCGTAAACCCTGGCGGGCACGGCGATGGCGGATTCAATCCCCGCCTGGAGGTCGGAGAGAATCGCGGTGGTTACCGGGGTGCAGTTGGCTTGGGCGGGTTTGCGGGCCAAGGTGTGCAGTTGCACTTCCAGGATGTCGCTGCCGGAATCCCTGATGCGCTTGAGGCGCTCCAGATAGGCGTCCAGTTCCTTTTGCGGTGGAACGACGCCGTCGAGTCCGCAGAACAGCGATTGTATCTTGAAGGGATGCCTTCCGCCCAGGCGGATCAGGTTGGCTTCGACCCGGTCCAGGCTGACGCGCGAGATGTTCACCTTCTGATACCATTCCTCGGTGCCAGCATCCAGCTTTGCCCAGATTTCACCGCTCTTCGAAAGCAGATGGCCGATGCCTTCCAGGACTCCGTCCCTGTCCAGCAGGGTGGAATTGGTGATGAGTATCAGTTTAAAATCCAGTGTGGGCCGGGCAGATTGCACGGTGGCGAGCATCGCGCATACTTCCGCGAATTCCGGAACCATGGTCGGCTCGCCGTCACCGCTTATGGCTATGTCCTTGAGACGTTTGTCGGCGTCGGGAATCCCTGAGAAGCGATCCAGGCGGCACACTCCCGTATCATCGAAGGCGTCAAGCAGTTTTTCCAGTTCGGCGCGGATGGCGGGCACGGAAATGGCCTGCTTGGGCTTGGGCACGGTGCGGTCGACCTGGCAATACGGGCAGTCGAAATTGCAGAACTTGTCGAGGTTGAGGTTTACGCCGATGGAGATGCCGCCTGATCGGCGGGAGACCACCGGATAGGTATAAACGAAGTCGGCGAACTCACGGGGGTGATGGGATTGCTCCCTTTGCAGGTCTGGGTTCCGGGGCGGCATTATTCCCTCAATTTAGAATTTCCCGCCTGGTAGGACGGCTGATGGGCCATCAGAGGCCGATTGGGAAACCGGTCCCCAACCGGAACCGGCTCAAGCGTCGAGCACTTTGTGGATTTGCTTCTCCAGTGACTTCGGCATGAAGGGCTTTTCCCAGAGTGAAACAAGGAGGCGGACTTTTTCCGAAAATCGGATCTCCCTACTTTCCACTTTTTTCCGAATATTGTTTCGAATGGCCAACTTTCGCCGTTGTCTGCTTGGAAACGGCACCCTCAAAAAATTTCCAAAATCACCCCCCCAAATTTTGTTTTCGAGCATACCTTGTAAGATCTGGTGACAAAGCCTGGGTCAAAATGGACTTGGAGCCCTTAAACGATTGAATGCCAACGGTGGATGGATAGGGTACATTTCCACTCAAAAGCGGGGGCAAGTGTCGGGTCTAAAGGTTAGAAGGTTAGGGGAACAAATGGGTAATTCGGGCAATTCGTCTAAGAAAGAAGTGGAATCAATTATGGCTTGGTATAAGAATGCTGCTAAATCGTTAATTGTAATCGGATCGCTTTCGGCCGTATCCGTTTGGGCCCAACCAAATGCCCCGACCACGCCTGATGCGCCTTGTGCGGCCGAACCTGCGGCCAACTCGACCGATACCGTCGTATCCACTCCAGACAAGGATGGTTACTTGAGCCTTTTCGACGGAACCTTCAAAGGATGGTGGCATAGCTGCCTGACGGGGCATTCGGACGGTAGCACCGTAGGCGCTGTTTTCAAGGTCGGGTCCGATAATGGAGCGCCTGCCATCTTTTCCGACGATAGGGGCGGCATCGGCGGAATTCTCATGACAAAGAAGAAGTTCGGCAACTACGAGCTCGTCTTCGACTACTGGTCCGATTATGGCAATGATGGCGGAGTGT
>JALYSE010000359.1 GCA_030854955.1 Fibrobacterota bacterium
GATCCTGGGATCGAGCATCCTGCTGGCCGCGGGATTCAATTTAATCCAGCTGGCCATGGTCAATTTCGCATTCATCCGCCATTCGGGATTTTTTTTCCAGGTCGGGCCCATTCTTGCCTGGTCCCTGATCTCGGGCACGATCATCGCCCTGCTCATCCATTTTTCCGAAACCGAACTGTCGGGACTGTTCGCGCCGCCGGCCGGATTGCGATGTTCCTCCGGAGCCGCTTCCCCCGCACCCGGCCCCAAGGCCGGGCCTTTCCTGGCTGGAATGACCATGCTCGCGGGCCTATTCCTTTTTCCGAATTTGTCGATCCAGGCGACCGTTTGGGTCGTCCTGGCCGTCGTGGAAAGACGAAGACTGACCATGCTTGCGCACGCCTGGCCTTTCTTTTTCTATCTCGCCTGGTTGCATCTTTTCCATACTCCGGGAGCCTATGTACTTGAAGAATGGATCACCCGGGAAGGCGCCATCCAATTCGCCTCATACTCTATCCGCCTGGCCAACCTCATCCTGCTGGGATCTTGGCTGTCCGCGCGGTTCCCCTGGAAGTGGATAGATGGCTCTCGCTCCACGTATCTCCAGGGTTTCCTGCTTACCATGCCCATGCTTCCGGGACTCTTCAAACCCAGCCTGGAATTGGGCCGGGAGATGTTGCGGGGCTTGGTCGCGGGAAAGCGGAAGGGAATCCTGGCTCCGGCATTCGGGAATTGGCGGAGGAAAATGGAAGAGTCCGCAGGAGCCGCGCGCGAACCCTAACGGGCTGCGGATTTGGAAAGCGTTTTCACGCCGTTCCGAGGGCGGAAGAGGTTAATCCGAGGCTACGGTCAGCTCCGGATGGGCCTTGCGCTGCACGGCCCCTTCAATATACATGAGGGTGCCGGAAGTGGAGCTGGGACAGCTGCCGCAAGCGCCTTCGTAATGGATCCGAACGGTGGTCCCTTCAATGCCCATCAACTCCAGACCGCCACCGTCCCCGGCCAGACCCGGGCGCACCATTTCGTCGAAAATGCGGTTGAGGTGAAGGACCTGATCCTCCAGGCTCAGCTTAAAGAAATCTTCCGGACGTTGGATATCAGCCCCGGCCGCATACGGGTCCGATCCGGCTTCTTCCTCGGCCGCCTTAGGCTCATCTGGGGCGGAGACGCTTTCCTCGAGGATATCGGCGATGGGCGTGATCATGTCGTTCCAGTCGCCCTCTTCATCTTTGTTCACCGTGACCGTGGTGCCCACGTAGAACACGGATGTTACACCAACCAGCTCGAAGAGCTTGGCTGCGGTGCGATCGGCCTGCGCGGACTCTGCGTCGGGGTATGAACGGGAACCGGTGGCGACCACCTTGCAGTCCATGTGGAACCGGGTGGCGAGGGGATTGGGCGTTTCCGAAGTTTTCAGGACTTTGGCCATGATGTTGCAACTCAATGGATTAGGGTGTCGGCCGGCCTTGAGATCCGGATCACCCGCTTAAATTAGCAAAATGGGGCTTGAGCAGCCAGTTACGGCCGGTTGGATTTCTTGAGGTTTCCTGCTTGTGCCGGGTCCGTTTATTACTTTATAGTCATTATCATGAGCACCGCAGGAAACATTCCGGACACTCTTAAAATCGAGCAACGCAGCCAAGGCATGTTGCATCACGACTATCGCCGCGGTCCAGGCGATTGGATGCTTGAGGCCGGGAAAGCCTTGATCCGCAATCCGGAAACGCGTCATCAGCTTCTGGCCGTCTATGCCGCTTTAGCCAACGCGGTCCCTCCGCGCAGTCGGCCTCATTCCGATCTGGAGCGGACCATTCGCTTCCATGATCGCAGTATGCCGATCACCCTCGCCAGCCCCATCATGCTCGCTGCGGGAGGAAACAAATTCGCCGAACACCTGACCGCTTTTAGCGCCTTGGGTTTCGGCGCGGTGACGGTGGGTTCGGCGACCAGCGGTCCGCGGGACGGCAATCTTTTCCGTCCGCGCATGCGCATGCTGCCCTTGGATCGCTCCATGAGCAACTCCATGGGACTCAACAATCCCGGCATCGAGACCATCGCCACCGAAGTGGACAAGGCCCTCGGTATCTGCCACCGTCGCAAGCTCGCCCTGGGCATCAGCGTGGCAGACGCTCCCGGTGTCGAAGATGCGGACCAGAAGATCGCCGACGTACTCGCCACCTTCCGCCGCGCCTATCGCGCTGCAGATTATATCGAGATCAACGTAAGCTGCCCGAACACCGGCGAGAACCGCATGGACGCCCAGGAAGCCTTCCTGACGGATCTCCTGCGCGAGATCATGGAAGCCCGCAAGGGCCTGGCCCCTAAAAAGGCTGTGTTCGTGAAGCTTTCCCCGGATCTGAGCACGAGGGCGTTGGACGCCAATCTGCAGATTATTTCGGACGCCGGAGTTACCGGCTTGGTCCTCTTCAATACCTTTCCCGGCGACAAGGCGCGCTACCTGCGCATGGCGACGCCGGAATCGGACATCCTTCAGGTTACCGATTCGGGAGGCAAGGGAGGGCTGTCGGGCCGCATCCTTTACAAGAACACCTTGCCCGCAGTGAGATACATCCGCCGGCAATTGCCCAAGCTCGCCATCTTCGCTTGCGGCGGCGTCGATCACGGGTCGAAAGTCCTGGACCTGCTCGATGCGGGCGCCGAGGCCGTGCAATGCTATACCGTGCTTGCGTACCGCTGGAATGCCGTCCGGAAGATGAACCGCGAATTGCTCGACTCCATGCGCGCCCGGGGCATCCAAAGCCTGGACGGATATGCAACCTCGGCCTGAGATTCCAGCCGACCCCACTTTCCGATACGTCGCGCCGCCCGGAAAAGGCAGCCTTGCGGCTGCGGCCCTGATCGTCCTGCTTGCCGCTGTCCTATTGGCGCGCCCAATATCTGCGGGCGTCAGTTCCGACGGATTGGAAAAGCCTCCTGTGGTCATGTCGACCCTTGTCGAGGCCGGTCCAGTGATCGCCATCGCCAGCAGTCTGGGACTGCAGCCGCAAATCGGAATCTTCCGCGATCTTCCCTATTTCCTGCAGACCGGCATCCAGGCTCGCATTGCCTTCACAGGCGAATCGGAGGGGTACGATATCCTGCCCCAGGTGGACCTGAGCATACGGAAGTTATGGCTGGGGGATGAGGACGCGAAACCCATCAGTAATTCGGAATACTTCGGTGTTTCCATAGGCGGGTTCTTTGCCTATGACTTCATCGGGCAGAAGGTCGGCCTGAAAC
>JALYSE010000360.1 GCA_030854955.1 Fibrobacterota bacterium
CTGGGCCGGGGTGAATCCGAAGGTGAGGACGTGAACGCCCACGTCGATGTCGGGAAGAGTGCAACTGAACTCCGCCCCGGGAAGCATGTCTTCCCCGCGTTCCATTGCCTGCCAGCAGCTCCGGGCATTGTTGTGGTTGGTGATGGTCAAGGCATCGGCGCCGTTATGCTTAAGCGTGCGCAAGAGCTTGGCCGTAGGCAGCCAGGTCTCCGGTACGCGCAGGATGCGGCCGAGGGTCTCGTCGGGGACATCGCTATTACGATCATGGCAATGCAGATCGATCTTCAGCGCATCTTCGCCTTCGCTTCCGCCCAGAGTCGTTTCCCGGTCCCGGACGAAATCTTCGAGATCCTTGCGGATGCCGGAACGGAAGCTTTCGGGATTATGCATGTTGGATCCTTTTCTTGAGCGGATTCTCTGCCTGGGTTTCCCCCGGGCGGGCCGTGGAGAATGTCATGGTCCCCGAGTCTCCGGGCAGGATGAAGCGGTAGGCGCCGTCTTCGATGGGATGGGGAGTTTCCGGCGCCAGACCGGATGCCACGGGCAAGTTGAACTGTAGGGGCGCGGTGTCCTGGGGGGATTGACGATGGACGCTCCAGGTCAGGAACGCGGCCACGGGACCCTGGCGGAGCGTGAAGGATACCGTGCCGAAACGAGTGGGGGCTCCGGAAGCCTCCAGGTTGAGCCCAGGCCGGTACCATTTCACCGGTATGGATTCGGCGAGCCGCAATACTCCGCCCCGCTCCGATATCAGCATATCGCGGATGAGATTGACGAATTCCGCCGCGGACCAACCATGATCGCCGTCGCCCATGCAACCGCCGAACATGCGGGGATGCATGGCTTCCGGCCAGGTATAGGTGGGCGACGCCCGGCGCACCAGGGCTTCCAAGATGGAAAACCAGCGCGGGTCGCCGATGGCCATCAGGGCGCGGGCCAATTGCACTGAGAGGTAGGGGTTGAGCCCGGTGTGCACGATTCGCTGGAAGAACAGGCCGTCGCGGAGATTGTTCGCCATTAGAAATTCCACCGTGCCGGCCAGCCAGGGAGCCTTCACGTCCACGACATCCAGGGGCGTCAACCCGACCAGGTTTCCGATGGCGGCGGAATCCAGGGTGCGATAGGGTGAGCAGGGAAGCGCTCGGCATCCGCATTTCTTCCAGGCCCAGTCCATCGAGGCGTTCAAATCACCCCGGTAGTCGGAAAGTATTTCCTCCAGCCATGCGACGTCACGCGTATTGCCCAGCTTGGAAGCGGCCCATTTCGCCGCCTCCAGTCCCGCCAGGCTCCAGAGGTTGTCCCAGAAATAATGATCGTTGGGCCCGAAATGTTCGGCCGAGAACCCGGGAGGCAAAAGGCCGTAATGGGGCGAAGGCGCGCCCCGGGTGCTCTTTCGCATCTTCGCGATCCACCTGGCTCCTTTGATGAGGGAGGGGTAGAACATGTCCAGAAGGTTCGCATTTCCGCCGCAGCGCACATGATTCACCAGCGTCCACATGGCTTCGCCGTTGCTGTCCCATTCGCCCCGCTGGCTCTTGAAAAATCCGTCCCGGGTCTGTTGGCCCGGGTACATCCGCAGTTTCGGCTCCACCCGCGCTCCGAATCCCAGGTTTTCGAAAGCCAATGCGATGAACGCCGAGTCCCTGAACCAATGGTTATGGTAAAGAAAGGTTCCCGGGGAAAAATGATCTCCGTCGTCGAACACGTGGAGATGATTCTTCACCGCCAGGAAGGCCTCTTCGATGCGTGAGTCCGGTAGGCGGATGCGGAGACCGTCGGATTGCAGGTCGCGCCACCTCGTGGTTTGGCGCCCGACCGCGTCCAAATGGGCCTTACGGGTGATGGTCGTCAGCTGGGCGGCAGGCACCTTGGCCATCTTCCCGCCCATAATGCCCATGGCATCGATGACCCGGACTTCGCCCGGGGAGAGCTCGAGATCCCATTCCGCCTGGCCGCAGGCGATTCCGGAACGGGATTTGAGGTTGGTGCGTCCGGCGATGAGAACGTCGCGCAGGAGCGGATCGCCGTGGTGGCGATCGGAAACCACCACGCGGTGGGGTTCGTCGAGCAAGAGCAGGCCGTTGCGCCCGTTGATGCGCCAGAGCCGGTCCTGATAGCGGATGGAATTGATGTGGCCCATGGTAAGCATGTTGTAGGGGCGGATGGCGAGGCCGAACTTCAGGGAGAGGTGGGAGTTGGAACGGTTGGCGAGGGTATGGGAGAATCCCAGGAACTCCTCGCCGTTGAGGCCCAAAGCCATGGCTTCCGATTTCCATTCCAGAGCGGGATCCACATCGTAACGGGTGATCACGCAAGGCAGAGAGCCTTCCTGCAGACGCTGGGCAGCCTGCCACCGGGGGAGTAGACGGGGAGGGAAGAAACCGCGGTTTTGCATGCGCACATAGGGGAACACGGACCATCCATAAGGCTGCAAGGTGAGCATGCCGACGGGATCGATCATGGCCTCGCGAGGGCTATCCTCCAAACCGATTGAGGTCCAGTTGCGGCAGGTGAGATTGGTCTTGATGAGATTGATGGCGGTCGGAATGAACTCCTCGCCGTCGGGATCGACCTGGCGCTCCACCCACAAGGGCCAGATCCAGTCGAGGTTGCTCTGGATGGCCATGGTGTTGTTGAGTCCGGAAAGTACAATGGCCAGGCCCTGTTCCATCAACTCCATGGGAAAGGCGACGGTGGAAGGGCGGCCCAAATGCGACAAGCCGTCCAGAAACGGGACGAGGTATCCCTTTCCGGACCCTTTCAAATACGCGTGGAGGATTTTTTCTAACATCGTCTCGGGTCGAGCCACGGTGGCCGCGCATCCCGGTTTTCCTTGTTCTTGGTCTGTTTTCCCTATTCTGTCCACAGAGTATAAACAATGAATTGCCCTTTTCTCTTGTCATTTCACCTCCCGTAACACCTATGAAACGGGATGGAAACATTCCTGATACCCCGCCTCCGCGTTTCCATAAAAAGCCAAATTCCCCAGAGGTGTTAACAGGATTGAAACCGAGCTGTAACAAGATTGTCCATCGCGGTTTCTTATTTGAAATAAATGAAAATCACACCCCATGCGATGGCCCTGGCGGGACTGCTCCTGGCCTCTCCTTCCCTGGCCGATATGGCGCAGGTGCAAAGGCAGATCGAAGCCTTGCAACGCGAGCTCGAATCCGAACGTCAGATGTACCAGACCGAGCAGGCGCGCAAAGCCTCCTC
>JALYSE010000155.1 GCA_030854955.1 Fibrobacterota bacterium
ATCGGGCAAGCTGGAACTGGAAAACGTGGACATCGATCTCCGGGCCATCCTCACGGAAATCCTGGACATGCATCGTCTCGATGCCGGAAAGCGGGTCCTCGAACTTTCCCTGGAAATGGATCCTGCTTGTCCTGCCAAGGTCCTGGGCGATCCCACCCGGGTCCGGCAGGTGGTGCTCAATCTGGTCTCGAACGCGGTGAAGTTCACCAAGAGGGGCGGGATCGTCGTCTCGGTCAAGGTGATCGAGGATTACGGGCCTTCCTTGCGGATCGCAATCGCGGTCAAGGACACCGGCATCGGCATCGAGTCGGACAAGATCCCGGGATTGTTTCAGGCTTTCACCCAGTTGGATTCCTCTACCACGCGCGAATACGGCGGCACGGGCCTTGGCTTGGCAATCGTCAAGAAGCTGGTCGCCATGATGGGCGGGGAATTACAGGTGGAAAGCCGTCCCGGAGAAGGCAGTACCTTCACTTTTTTAGGCGTATTCTCCAGATAGTTCCGCTCTCGCGGCGAGTCGTCGGCGGGCTATTCGTAACGCAGCGCGTCGATGGGATTGAGGCGCGCGGCCTTGCGAGCAGGGTACCATCCGAAGAAGACCCCCGTGGCGGCGCTGAACGCGAAGGCGATGAGGATCGAGGACGGGGAGAGCCGCACGGCCCAGCCCTGAACCGATGACAGGAAGGTCGACGCGCCGACGCCCACGGCGATTCCAATCAATCCTCCGCAAAAGCTGATGGCCATGGCTTCCACCAAGAACTGCATCAGGATGTCCCTGCCACGAGCGCCCACTGCAAGGCGGATGCCGATTTCCCGCGTGCGCTCGGTGACCGAGACCAGCATGATGTTCATGATGCCGATGCCGCCGACCAAAAGGGAGATGCCGGCGATGCTGGACAGGAGCACGGTCATGGTCTGGGAAACGCCTCCCGCAGCGGAAGCGAGTTCTGTCTGAGTGCGGATGGAGTACTCTGGGGTGTCTCCCGGACCCAGGCGGAAGCGTTTGCGCAGGATATCGTCGATCTGGCCGGAGGCTTCCGGAATGGCCGCTTCGGAAACTGCCGAGGCGATGAGGGTCTGGGCGTAGGTGGAGCCCCGGATCTTCTTCTGCACGGTGGAATAGGGAGCGAGGATGACATCATCCTGATCGTTGCCGAAGGAGCCTTGGCCCTTGGGTTCCAGCAGGCCGATCACCCGGAACGGGAGGTTGCTGATCCGAATGGTCTGTCCCACGGGACTCATGCCCTCACCGAACAGATTTTTCACCACCGTCGGGCCCAGCAAGGCCACCTTGGCCGCGCCGCGCTCATCTGAGGCCGAAAAGCCGCTCCCTTCCGCGAGTTTCAGATTGCGGATTTCCAGGTATTCCGGATAAGCTCCAATGACGCTGGTGCGCCAGTTCTGGCCGGCGTACTTCACCTGGGCGCTCGCCCGGCTCGTGGGGGAGACGTATCGCACCGCATCCGCCTCCCGGCGCACGCCCTCCACGTCGTCTTCGGTAAGGCGGCTCGACGATCCCGCTTCCGTGCGGACGCCGGAAGTGCCCCCTCCGGGAAACACGGTGATGACATTGGTGCCCAGGCTGGCGATGGAGGTCTGGACCATGGCCTTGGCGCCTTCGCCCACCGAAAGCATGGTGATGACGGCTCCCACGCCGATGATGATGCCGAGCATGGTGAGGAAGGTGCGCAGTTTGTTCCGCGAAAGGGATCGCAGGGCGATGAGGAACAAGGCGGAGGCGCGCATGTCAACCGCCTCCGGACGCGGAGGGACCGGCGGCTTCCGCGAGGAGCAACCTGGCCAATTCTTCGGTGGCCCGCAAGGGCGATGGGTTGCGTTCGTCGCTGATCACCAAGCCGTCGCGGAACACGATCGATCTCCCGGCGAATCGGGCGATGTCGGTTTCATGGGTCACCAATATCACGGTGATGCCCTTGACGTTCAGATTCTGGAAAAGGGACATGATTTCGATGCTGGAACGCGTATCGAGATTGCCGGTGGGCTCATCCGCCAGGATGACGACGGGGTCGTTGACCATAGAGCGGGCGATGGCCACGCGCTGTTGCTGGCCTCCGGAAAGCTGGTTGGGATGATGATGCACGCGTTCGCCCAGGCCCACGGCCCGCAAGGCCGCCATGGCCTTCGTCCGGTTTTCGGCGGGATCGGTTTCCTTGTGGTAGAGGAGCGGTAGTTCCACGTTCTCAAGGGCGGTGGTGCGGCTCAGAAGGTTGAAGGATTGGAATACGAATCCGAGGTTGCGGCCCCGGACCAGGGACAATTCGTCCCGGCTCAAGGCTTGCACGGCCTTGCCGTCAAGCAGGTAGCTGCCCGCGCTGGGAGCGTCCAGGCAACCAAGGATGTTCATAAAGGTGGATTTTCCCGACCCGCTGGCTCCGCTGATGGCGAGGAACTCCCCGCGGGCGATGTCCAGGTCCACCTTGCGCAATGCTTCCACGGTGACGTCGCCCATGCGGTAGGTCTTGGTTAGGCCCCTGACCGATATGATGGGCGTGTCCGCGCCGGCTCTGCCGTCCATCAATGGGCCCGGCCGCCGCCGCCTCCCGCGCCTCCGCGCCCGCCGCCCATCCTGGGCATGCCGAAGGGCGAAGATCCGGCGGCGGGTCCGCTTTGCTTGGACGCCTCCACGCCGGTGAGCACTTCCGTTCCCGGTTCCAGGGACCCGGTGACCTCCGTGCGAGAGCCGTCGCTCATGCCGATTTTCACCTCGATGGGTTTGGGATTCCCGTTCTCCAGGACGAAGACCCGCTTGCCCTTGCCTCCCATCAGCGCCTTGGGCGAGAACTGCAGCGCCGCAGCGGGCACGTGAACAACATCGTCCTTGCGGGCGATGGCGATGGTGAGGCTGGCGGTCATGCCGGGCATAAGTTGGAGATTGGGGTTGGGAACGCTGATGACCACATCGTAGCTGACCACGTTCTGTACGGTCACGGGTTGCAGGCGGATCTGTTTCACTTCGCCGGTGAACAGGGAATCCGGATAGGCGTCCACGCTGAAGGTGGCGCGTTGGCCCGTCTTCACCTTGCCGATGTCGGCTTCGTCCACCGAGGCCTGCACCTGCATCTCCCTGAGGTCGCCGGCGATGGTGAACAGGGTTGGGGTATTGAAGCTGGCGGCCACGGTCTGGCCCACGTCCACGGCCCGGGAGAGCACGATGCCGTCGATGGGGGAGACGATGGTTGCGAAACGCAGGTTGATCCGCGCCCTTTCCATCTGCGCCTTGGCCGAATTCAGGTTGGCCGCGGCCACCCGCGCATTGGCCATGGCCTGGTCGGCTTCCGATTGCGAGACCAATCCCTTGGCGAACAGGGCCTGGGCGCGCTTCATTTCGTCGGCGGCCTGACGCTCCTGGGCCTCGACCTTCTCCATATTGGACCGGGCGTCCATGAGAGCCGCGCGCAGCAAGGTGGTATCTATGCCGGCGATGACCTGTCCCTTTTTCACCTGGGAGTTGAAATCGACGTAGAGCGCCGACACCGTGCCCGAGACCTGGGTGCCCACCAGCACGGTCACCACCGCCTGTAGGATTCCCGTGGCAGTTACGGAAACCTGCAAGGGACCCCGCTCCGCCTGGCCGGTACGCCATTTGACTTCTTCCGGCTTCCGACCCCACAGCCAATAGGCTCCGCCTCCGGCCAGGACCGCAGCCAGTACCAGAATGATCGGGAGCTTGGGCTTGGAAAACGCCATCATCTGCCTCCAGCCGGGGACCGGGCGGTCGGGGACCGGGCGGTCAGGGATCGCTTAACCAGAACGCCGGCCAGTCGTTGCAGGGCCGCCTCGGCCTGTTTGGTACTTTGCCGCGCGGTGATCAGGCGCACTTCCGCATCCAAGAGCCGTGTCTGGGCGTCCCGGAATTCCAGGGGCGTGGAGGCGCCCAACTTGTACTTCTCCTGGGCCGCTTCCGCCTGTAAGCGCGCCACCTGCAGGTTGCGCTCCTCGAGGCTCATCTGACGCAGGCTGATTTCATATTGCCGCCGGGCCACTTCGAAATCCGCCTCCACCGCCGCTTCGGCTTGGCGCAGACCGGTTTCCCCTTGCCTCAGGTTCAGCTTCGCCTGGCGCACGGCCGTAGGCGTAGCCAAGCGGTCAAAGAGGGGAATGGCCAGATTTATTCCGTAGGAGAATCCGTCGCGTTCGCCTACGCTTCCGGAGTTGAGCACGCCTGGGGAGGTATGGTACGACAATCCGGTGTTGAGCTTAGGCATCCATCGGCCCCGCGCCTCGCTCACGCTAAGTGCCGCGGTGGTTTTATGGGCGCGCGCCTCGGCCACGGAGGCGTTGTTTTCCAGCAAGGCTTTGCGCCATTGATCCAGGGGAAGCGTCCCTTCGAGCGGGATGGAATCGGCCACGTCGAAGTCCAGGGAAGCCTCCCGCGCCAACAGCTGATTGAGGCGGACCTTCGCCTGGACCAGGGAGACGGTCTGCCTCAGGTAGGTGGCGGAGTCCTCGTTCAGGTCGGCCTGGGATTGCAATTGCTCCAGCTTGGAGCCCGCGCCCACCTCAAGCTTGGCCTGGGACAACCGGAAGCGTTCCAGGGACACGGAAATCAGATCGTCGATGGCGGCTAGTCGCTGCTTCTGCTGCACCAGATCGTAGTAGGAAACCATCACATTTTCCAAAAGTTCTTCCATGGCTTGCCGTTCTTGGAATTCCGCCGCGCGTTCCTGGGATTGCAGTCGTCGGTAGCCGTTGTAATTCTGGAACCCGTCGAACACGAGCCAATTGACCGACGCGCCCACCGAAGTGGTGGGAGTGGCTCCGTCAACGGGAAGGGGACCGGAATGGGAGAGGTCCGCCGACGCTGAAGGGAGGAAATTTCCGGCCCCGCCCCGGCGCGCATTGGCGGCGATGGCCGCATTGTCCCGGGCGATGGACAGGGAGTAGTTGTTTTCCAGGGCTAGGCGGATGGCCTCTTCAAGGCCGAGTTCCGCTTCCGCGAAGGCGGTGCCTAGGAAACATGCCGCAAATACTGCCTTGCGGACGGGGTGGTTATTCATGAGTTGTAGAAAATACAAGCCTAAAGAACTTCAATCCGGATTCTCCCGCGGTCTTTGTGAGAGGAGCGGTGGAAAGGGAATCGGGTTCCCCGGGCATGGGTTTTTGCAGCTGGGGTCGTCAGGCCGGTCGGGGCTTGACTTCGATGTAAAGTGGACGCTTCCGTGCGGTATGCCCGGGCGGCAGGGCCGGTGGGGCCGGAGTCAGAAGGGGTTGGTCCCAGCCGGGCATATGCGAAGGGATGACGAAAGAGTACTTGAACGATTGCACTTCCGCACCGTACTTTTCCATCATGTCCCGCATTGGAACCACTCTCGATCGCATACCTCTAAACTAGCCAATAGCCCAAGCACTTACAACCGCGAACAAATTCATAGTAGCGCAAAAACCGGCGGTTTCCCCAAAAGCTCAGGTTTCATTCCGGTTCCGAGCCCCCGCATCCCTCGGGATTTTCATCCTCGGCGCGGAGCACCTCGAATTCCGTTTCCTGGGTTTTGGGCACGAACACCATGGAGTCGATGCGGCCTCCTTCCCGGGGGCGCGTCCATAGAAGGACCTTTTCTTTGAAGGGGGCCTCGGGAAAGTTCTTGAGGAGGGAATCGTTGACCGAATGGATCCGGATACGGCCAGAAGGGGGATCCAACCGCAAATCCCAGACGCTGTCCCGGAGGTTACGGGAGATGGATTTGACGGCGTAACCGTCCAGGCTATCGCAATATTCGCAAGCGAGGCCGGGGAGGCTGTCCGGAACCGTGCGCAGGACCAGGGAACTGTTCGAGGAATAGCAGGGCATATACAGCACCCATCCTTGGCCTTCCACCTGGGTGACCTTGATCCAGCTATCCGGCAGGGCCTTCAACCACAGGCGCACCGCTTCCGGGGACGTCGCGCTGTCAGCGGCTTCCACCACGGCTTCGGCCTTGCGTTCCGACTTCGTGCGCACTCCCACCAGAAAGACCATGCCCCACATGAGCAAGGCACCCGTGAACAGAACGATGACGACTAAGCGTCCGGACACCTTACCCTGCACTGCCATGGCGGCTCCCGGTTGGAAAACTTCCCGAAGCAACCCAAGATAAAAACAAAAAGGGGGTTCAATCGGTTCAGTTGAAAAGGCTGTAGATCCAGGTCATGCCGAAGAAGAACACCAAGGTGATATAGAGCACCGAAAGGAGGAACATGAGGTAACCGGCGATGACCAGCCAGCCGTCCCGCTGCAAGGTGCCGAAGGCCGTGAACAGGATGCCGTATGCGGGGAGCACGTTCGAGAAAGGGATGGGAAAGGGAGCCCAGAGCACTATGGCGCCGACAACCATGATAATACCGTTCAGGGCGTGCACCCATCCATGGGTCATGGGCAGCATGCGCGGGTAGCTCAATTTTTCGATGCAATGGAAAAGACGGGCGCCTTTCTCCAGAATTTGAAACAGGTTCTTATGAGGCAGCCGCCATTCCAACAACCGCTCCGGCAGCAAGGGCGCCCGGTTAAGCACGATTCCCAGGCCAATCATCATGATGATCAGTCCTTGCGGGATGCTCATACCCGGAATGGGAATGGGAAGCATGGAGGGAAGGCAAAAGACCATGCAAGCCATCAGAAGTCCGCGTTCCCCAAGGGCATGGATGATCGCGCGTACGGTCATTCCGTCTTTGGGCGCCGTTTGCATGAGGTCAAACAGGATGTGGCTGCAACTTTTGTCCTCCAGTTCGAAAGGCACCGTATGCGCCGAGGGGGAGGGCCCTTGGTGGCGGGTGTGGATGCGGCGGTCGGAGTTCCGATCATGGGCATCGAATATCGGCTTGGACGTGTTCGACGTATGTGCAGGCAAGGTCATGGGTTCTACTATCATAGCATCAGCGGGTAAGAATGGTAAACGTGGGAAGAATCAAATTGGGTTGAGGACAATAACCGAAATAACCCACGGTAAGGCGAATTTCCAGGAAATCGCCCAAAAACTATATTTAGGCCTCACCCATTCCTAGGACGAGCCGTGAGCGCCTTAACCCAATCTCCCGCCTGGAAAGCTTTGCAAAGCCATCGCAATAATGCCTCATCGCTTAAAATGAAGGACTTGTTCGCTGCCGATCCCGCTCGCGCCGAAAAATTCCGATTGGAAGCTTGCGGCATCTATCTGGATTATGCCAAGAATATCGTCACCGGGGAAACCCTCTCCCTTTTGCGGGACCTGGCCGCCTCGGCCAAGCTCGACGAAGCTAGGGAGGCCTTATTCGCTGGAAAGAAAATTAATACCACCGAAGGCCGCGCGGTGCTTCACACGGCCTTGCGCAACCTCTCCGGCAATCCGGTTCTGGTCGATGGCCAGGACGTGATGCCCAAGGTCCGCGCCGTGCTCGACAAGATGCGCGAATTCACGGAAAAAGTCCGCACCGGCACCTGGCTTGGATTCACCGGAAAACCCATCATATACGTGGTCAACATCGGCATCGGAGGCTCGGACCTGGGGCCGGTGATGGTTACAGAGGCATTGAAGCCGTACTCCTGCGATTCTTCGGGACAGCCGCGCCTCGAATCGCATTTCGTTTCCAACGTGGACGCCACCCATATCGCCGAGATCCTCCGCAAGGTAGACCTGGAGAGAACCCTTTTCATCGTGGCGTCGAAGACCTTCACCACCCAGGAGACCATGTCCAACGCCCTTTCGGCCCGGGAGGCGCTGCTCAAGGCCGCTTCCGGCGATAAGAGCGCGGTCGCCAAGCATTTCGTGGCCCTGTCCACCAATCTCGAGGCTGTGTCCGCCTTTGGCATCGACCCGACGAACGCCTTCGAATTCTGGGACTGGGTGGGTGGCCGCTATTCCTGCTGGTCAGCCATCGGCTTGTCAATAGCGCTCAGCATCGGCTTCGGCCATTTTCGGGACTTCCTGGCCGGCGCGCATGACATGGACCGTCACTTTCGCACTACGCCCGCCGAAAGCAACCTGCCGGTTACCCTGGCCCTGCTCGGCGTCTGGTACGGGGATTTCTTCGGCGCCCAGACCCATGCCATCCTGCCCTATGACCAATATCTGCACCGCCTGCCCGCCTATCTGCAGCAGGCCGATATGGAGTCCAACGGAAAATCCGTCGACAAGAACGGCGACCGCGTGGATTACGAGACCGGCCCCATCATCTGGGGAGAACCCGGAACCAACGGCCAGCATTCCTTCTACCAGCTCATCCACCAAGGCAGCAAACTCATTCCCGCAGACTTCATGGCCCCGGCCCAGTCCCACAATCCCATCAACGATCACCACCGTATCCTGCTTTCCAACTTCTTCGCCCAGACCGAAGCCCTGATGGTAGGCAAGACTTTACAGGAAGCCGAGGCGGAACTCAAGGCTTCGGGCATGCCGGACGCCGAGATCAAAAAGCTGGCGCCCCACAAGGTGTTCGAAGGCAATCGCCCCACCAACTCCTTCCTGTTCAAAAAGGTCACACCGCACTTGTTGGGCGCGCTGGTGGCCATGTACGAGCATAAGATCTTCGTCCAGGGCGTGATTTGGAACGTCAACAGCTTCGATCAATGGGGCGTGGAGCTCGGCAAGCAGTTGGCGAAGAAGATCCTAACTGAGCTGGAAGCGGGGGAGAAGGATGCCAATGCCCTGGGCGACGTGGCCCTGAAGCATGATGGGTCGACCAATGCCTTGATCCGGAAATACCTGGCGGAGCGGGCTTAGAGGCTTTTCGGAAAAATGCCCGCCGTCAACTTCTGCGCGCCCCTTTGTTTGGTGGTTCTGGACTTACCCTTTTTTTTCACCCCCGCCACGGTGTCTTTTTTAGGCAACTGGCAATGAAGGGCACCCCGGAGGTGCTGGAGCAAATCATCCAAGCGCATTTGATCCGGGGCCAGTCGGTGGAAAAAATCACCCTCGCCAAAACCAGCCCTGATGAGGGCCCCTTGACGCGCGGCCCCTTTTTCACTCCCTTGGGAGGTCCTGCAACCCAGCGAGCGTTTTCATGAAGCTATCCCTGCGCATAGTCCTGTCGGAGATCGTCCCGGTTCTTCTCATCTTGGCAATGGTCTCGGCCGGAACGGCGCAGGCCGGCAGCAATCGCCGGGTTTCATGGAATACCTACGAGACCCGTAATTTCAAGATCGTCTGGCACCAGGACGTGAAGCCACAGGCCGATATCGCGAAGGACTTCCTGGAAGAAGCCCATGCCAGGATCGGCAAGGATCTGGGGTTGCGGGACCGAGGCATACCCATCACCGTAGTGCTCACGGGCCTGCCCGATGAATCCAACGGTTACGCCACGCCCCTGGGGCATCGCATCGTCATTTTCACCCGCCCCGGACAGGTCCTTGCCACCGGGGAAATCGCCTGGTTGAAGCGTGTGCTGGCCCATGAGCTCACCCATCAACTCACCTTTCTGGCCTTGCGGAAATCTTTCCTGGGAATCTATTCGGAACTCTACAAGACCTCTCATCTCCCCTCCTGGTTCGTGGAGGGGGTGGCCCAGTTCGAGGCCGAGACCTGGGATGCGAAGCGCAATACTTTTTTTGCCCACGCCCTGTACAATTCCGCCTTGGAGCCCTATCCAAACCTGGCCACCTACACCAAGGCGGATCCGGTTTCGTCCCGCCTGGTCTACGAACAGGGGCACGCCTTCGTGCGATTCCTCATGGCCAAGGAGGGCAGGGGTTTTCTCGGCCCCCTGCTGAAAAGGATCCGGGTCATTCCCGTCTGGTCCGAATTAAAGGCCCTGCTTTCCCCGTTCACCGGCTCCATGCTCCCCCTGGAAAGCGCCTTGCGGGCCAAGACCGGCTTGTCCTACAAGGTGCTGTACCGGGAATTCCTCGACTCCATGCAGGCCGGGCTGCCCAAGGGATACCGGCTGCCGGGAGAACCCCTGGCGGGCGGGGTCCCGGGTTTTGCGATCATTTTCCAAAGCAAGCGGATCGATTCCGCTTCTTTTTTGTTCACCGGGCAGAAGAAGTGGGATCAGCCCTATGTTTCCCTGTTTCTTTCCCGCAGCGGCAAGGTGGAGCGGATAGGCCCCTCCTATGTCAATCCGGTTTTCGATCTCTCCGAAGACGGCAAGCGGCTCCTGTACGTCCGCACCTATACGGACCGGGACCGGGACCCCGTCGATAAGCTGTTCCTACGGGATCTGGAAACCGGAACCGATCGCTTGGTATCCGATGGCGCCGCCCATCCGATTTTCCTGGGACCGGACTCCATCGCCTTTTCCCGCTACCAGAAAGGGCGCCAGACCCTGGTCCTGTGTTCACTTCCGGGGGTAGATCCCGCCTGCGTCGAGGTTGCCCAGGATTCCATCGTAGCAGTGTACGGCCTGTCCCGATCCGCCCGGGGCATCCTCTGCAATGCCACCGACGCCTTGGGCCGGACGGGAATCCATGAGTACTCCGCCGGAACGGGCTTCACCCGTCTCTTTCAGGATACGGTCCCTTCCGAGTTTCCCGTGGAGGCGGACGACGGATCGGTCTGGATGATCCGCGAGCGGGGCGGTCTTATGCAGGTCGACTCCTGGAACCGCCTGACGGGGGTGTTCTCCTCCGTGGCGGACTTTCCTTTGGGCACGTTTTACCTTCACCGGGCGGCCCCGGGGGTCATCGCGTCCGTAGCCCAGACCGGATCCCAGGGAAATTGGGGCTTCATGCCCGTGAAGCTGCGGACCCCCACACCCACACCCATACC
The DNA here is from genome assembly GCA_030854955.1 of Fibrobacterota bacterium. Taxonomy (GTDB): domain Bacteria; phylum Fibrobacterota; class Fibrobacteria; order UBA11236; family UBA11236; genus Chersky-265. The sequence goes on from JALYSE010000155.1 coordinate 10,677, forward strand.
CTCACCCGATTCCGTCTATGTGGCTCCTGGGTTCCTTTCCAAATCGTCCCCCGCCCTGATCACCGGGGATCCGCCACCCGTCCAGGCCACCGTCTCCCGTTACCATTCCCTCCTGGAAATGCGTCCGCTGATCCTCTATCCCACCTTGGTCCTGGATTTCCCCTTAACGAATTTCAGCGTCGGCGCGCTGTTGGAAGATCCCCTGGAATTGCATTCCCTCTCCGTGAACCTGGCATGGCTGAGCGAGGTTCCGGGCTACGATGTGGACTATACC
>JALYSE010000156.1 GCA_030854955.1 Fibrobacterota bacterium
CGGATTCCCTGTATGCCTGGGGGTTCGCCCGGGAACGGCCCCGCCCTTACGCATTCGGAAAACTGGTGCTGTGGACCAACAAGGACCTGGCGATGGGGATGGGGATGCGGGTCCTGACGGAAGGGCACCCGCTCCGGATCGCCCTGGCCGATCCGGAGCGGGCGCCTTATGGCCGCGAGGCCCTCAAGGCGCTGAAGCGGTCGGGCGCGCTGGAAGCGGTCCGCGCCCGACTGGTTTACGGGGAGAATATCTCCCAGGTTACCCAATACGTGCTCACGGGAAACGCGGACATCGTCTTTACGGCCGTTTCCGTGGTGCGGGCGGCCGAGCTAAAAGGCAAGGGGCGTTGGGCCGAGGTGGATGGCTCCTTGTATGATCCCATCGCCCAGGGGGCCGTGGTCTGCCGGCACGGTGACCGCAACCAGAAGGATGCCGCGGAAAGGTTCCTAGCGTTTCTCCACTTGGGGACCGCGCGGGCTATCCTGGCCGGGTACGGTTTCGGGCTCCCGTGAGTATGGACCTGCAACCCATCTGGCTCACTTTGCAGCTGGGTGCCGTAACCACTTTGGTGCTGGCCATCGGAGCGGTGCCAATCGCGTTCTGGCTTTCGCGCGCCCGGCCCATTCTGCGGTATCCGGTCCAGGCGATCATCAATATGCCTCTGGTGCTTCCCCCCACCGTGCTGGGGTTCTATCTGCTGCTTCTGTTCAGCCCGGAACGGTTCACGGGCCGGGTGCTGGAATGGATTTTCGGATTTCCCCTGGCCTTCTCCTTTTCGGGCCTGGTGATCGGCTCGGTTATCTTCAGTCTGCCATTCATGATCAATCCGGTCCTTTCCGGCCTGGAAAGCCTGCCCCCATCCCTGACGGAGGCGGCCTACGTGCTGGGCAAATCGAAATGGGAAACCCTCTGGCGCGTGTTGCTTCCCAATATCCGTCCCTCCCTGATCGCCGGTGCGGTGCTCTCCTTCGCCCACACCTTGGGGGAATTCGGAGTGGTTCTCATGATCGGCGGAAAGATCCCGGGCAAGACGCGGACCGCCTCCATCGCCGTCTACGATTCGGTGGAGTCGTTCCGCTATGGGGCCGCCCATGCCTATTCCGCCTTGCTGTGCCTCATTTCCTTCGCCTCCCTGCTGGGGCTTTTTCTCATCGACAGGAAAAGCCGCCGGGCTTTCTGATCCGCATGCTCCGCTTTTCCCTGCGCAAACGGCTGTTCACTTTCGACGGACACGCCGATCTTTCCATCGAAATGGAAATCGGCGCGGGGGAATGGGTCGCCCTGTTCGGCGAATCGGGGGCGGGCAAGACCACGGCCTTGCGGATGCTAGCGGGCCTGGCCCGACCGGACGACGGATTCGTGGAGTTCGACGGACGCACTTGGTTCGACGCCCGAAAGGGAATCGATCTGCCGCCCCAGGAGCGCCGCGTGGGTTTTCTGTTCCAGGACTACGCCCTTTTTCCCAATATGACCGTGCGCCAGAATCTGGAGTTCGCGATTCCCGGGGGTGGCCGCGGAGGCGGGCGCGGGAAAAGCTGGACCAGGAACGGCGCATCCGCGAACGTGGCGGAAAAGGCGCAAAAAGAGGTGGACGCGCTGCTGGAAACCATGGGGCTCAAGCCTTTCGAGGCGCGACTGCCGGGCACCCTTTCCGGCGGACAGAAACAGCGAGTCGCCTTGGCGCGCACCCTGGCGGCGCGGCCCAGCCTGCTGCTGCTCGATGAACCCTTATCCGCCCTGGATCCGGACATGCGCGGGCGCTTGCAGTCCGAATTGTCCCGCGTGCGCGAAGCGTATCGGATGCCTGGTCTGGTGGTGACCCATGATCGCGCTGAAGCCGCCCGACTGGGCCACCGCAGCCTGGTGTTGCGGGGAGGACGGGCCATTCCAGCGGGCGACACTCCGCCGCCGGCCACGGACTAGCAACGGATGCGGGGCCGGAGTAGTTGCTATTTTCCGGAGGATGGGAAAGCCCCGTCAAAAACCCCCGACATTGGAACAACTACAGACCTGGTTCGGCAAGGCCATCAGTACGCCATTGCCTGAGGCGTATCCCGCCAATCCCCTAGCACTTTCGGCACCGGAGTTGGAAACGAAAGCGGAAGTCCTGGTCCGAGGCAAGGGTGGTCTCGATGGGTTTGGCCGCTTGGGGATCTACAACCAGCAATATTGGTTCAGGCTGATTTCCATTATGCAATCGGACTACACCTGCGCCATCCACATCATGGGTCTGCGGAACTTCAACCATTGGGCGGTGCGTTACCTTGAGGCGCATCCGCCTGCCTCGCCCTTCCTGGCGGACCTCGACGCGGCCTTTCCCGCCTACCTGGAAGCGAACTATCAGGGCCTAGATCGCGCGCCTTTACTGCAGGCCATCGCCTACGAGCGGGCCCTGTCGAAAGCCTTCGACGCAGGGGATGGACGAATCCTCGGCGCGGCCGGGAATGCGGCACCCGCGGATCTCTTGTCCGCGCGTCTGACCCTGGCGCCCCACCTTACGCCGTTACGGGTGGATTGGGACTTCGCCGACTTCCGCGGGCGATGCCTGACCGATGACAGCCTGGAGCTGGCCTTCGAGTTGACTCCGGGCACGGACCACTTGGTGATTTTCCGCGACGTGGATCTGGACATCCTGAAACTGTCCGTGCCCCCGGCAGCCCTGGCCGTGCTCGGCGAATTCCGCGAGCCGACCACCTTGACCCATGCCTTCGGCAGGCTGGAGGGAAAACTTTCCGACCAGGATCAGGCTGCGCTTGAGGCGGGCCTCAGCGGATGGTTCCGGGATTGGGTCGCTCGGGGGTGGCTCTGCCTGGGTGAAGAAGAGTGAAGCTGGTATGCGTCTTTGCGATGCGTCTTTGCGTCTTTGCGTCGAAATGGCCGTCGTTGACTTCATAGAGTACCGCCTTCTTGGACAGCACCGCCAAGGTGTGCCAGGTTCCGGGCGGAATTTTTACTTGCCAGACGGCGGCGGGATCGTCGCGGGAGCGTATGGCGCGGTCTGCTACGGCTCCCGTATCCGTGAAGGTAATTACCATTACTCTACCGGAAAGAATGGTGAAGATTTCGAGCTTATCGGGATCAAGGTGCCGATGGGGAGTGAAATAGGAACCGTCCAAAGCGGCGTTCACCATCCGCTGTAGACGATCCGCCGGGTCGTGGAAGCAATGGTTCGCGCGCTTGCGCGGCGACAGACGTGCGCGCGCAAGGACCTCATCCGCCAACGCCTGGTCAAGCCTATGAGCGAACATTCGCGCCCTTTCGATACTCTATGCCAAAGATAATCATCCCTTCTGGCCTGCGTTAAATCCACCGGACTCAAGGGGTCGCCGCAGATATTCCTGGAAGCGCGCAGGCGACCTATTGAAAAATAAGGTCATGCGTTCAATCATCAAGGCCTCGCTTTGCCTGGCCCTTTCCTGCCTGCCCTCAAGCGCGGATTTGTTCAATCATAAAATCGTCCTGGTGGGTGACAAGGGCGCTGCACTCGGAGGCGCCTTCACCGGCCTTGCCGATGATGCGACCGCGACTTATTACAATCCGGCGGGCCTGACCCAGATCAAGAACATCAAGCTGAACGTGTCCGCCCAGGTGGTTCAATACCAAAAGCAGAAAATCGGGATCGCCGAAGGCACCGAGATTCCATACAACTCATTCAACTTCAGCCCCACCATCACCGCCTTCTCCCAGCGCATGGGGAATTGGGCGTACGGCTTCAGCATCGTGACGCCGCAGAACGATCTGTTCACCGGAGAGCAGAAGATCGAGGCCGCGTACCGGGATCTCAATCCGACCGAAAAGTGCTATGAGCTTCCGGACAATCCCGACCCCTGTTATACCAAGCTGAACCTTTCCTACTACGACGTGTCCAAGCTGACCCTGATCGGCCCCAGCGGAGCCATGAAATTCAGCGACAACATCTCCCTGGGGTTCACCTTGTACGGCATCTACTATACCCAGCTCGAGAAGACCGCTTATGGCGGTTGGGACGCGAATTTCGTGGGCGGGGATCAGGATGACCTCTCCCGGTTCCGGGAGAACAACGTGACCCGCACGGTGAACCAGGTGGGCCTTGGGGCTACCGGTACCTTCGGGATCCTGGTGCGAATGAACCAAGGCTTCTCATTCGGCGTGAACGCCTCGCCCGGAAGCCTTGTCTGGATCGACCGCACCGAGGAACAGCGCGTGGACTATATGGAAAGCGACAGCATCGCGCATCCCGACCAGACCGTCGCCATTCCGACCCGATCCCAGGTGGTCTACAACGAAACCCGCAAGGAAAAGCATACCGAGACCTCCGCGCCGTCCCTGTCGCTGGCGGTTTCCTGGAAACCCATCGAGCGCCTCATGCTCACCGCGCAGACGGACTATTACATGGGGAGCCTATATTTCTATACCGGCTTCACCCCCGACACCCTGTACGCCAAAGGACGCTCCGGATTCGAAACCTTCGCGCCCCTGGAAAAGAAATACACCATCCAGAAATCGGCGGTGGTCAATTTTTCCGGCGGCATGGATTTCAAGGTCATGAAAGGATATTCCGTGGCCATGGGCGGCTATACCGATTTCAGCCAAGGCCCGGACGACAGCCGCCCCTCGAGCTGGGATCGCAATATCGATTATTTCGGCGGAACGATATCCCTGGGCATGGATAAGGATCTCACCGAATCCCGCTTCGGCCTCGGGTTCGCCTACGGCGACGCGTCCATGACCCATTTCCAATGGACCAAGTCGAAAGGGGGCCAGCCGATTCTCGTGACCGACGATACGGGAATCGCCCGCATCCGGCAGAACTTCCAAGCCTACGTTTTCGGCATCTTCCTCTCCAGCACCCTGAAGATTTGATCCGGCCGCCGCAAGGCGTGGCGCGGGTGAACTATCTTGGGAATATCCATGATCCCCATCCTCATTCCCCTTCTATGCGCGATGCTCTACCCCGTGGGCACCCTGCTGATGAAACGGGCGCTGGACAAGGGCGTCGACCTGTGGTCGGTCATGGCCGTGAACTATTGGATCATGGCTGCGGTCTTCCTGGTGGTGATCCCTTTCGAGAGCCGCGCCATTCCCTGGGATCTCTGGTACCAACCCGCCATCGTGGGCTTATTCTCGTTCGGGGGCCAGGGCCTGGCGCTCAAGGCAATCTCTTCCGGGGATCTCACCATCGCCACCCCGGCGCTCGGCTCCAAGGTGTTGATGGTGGCCCTGCTCACGGAATTGTTACTCCAGCAGACGGTACCCCTATCCTGGTGGGTCGCTGCCACTCTCAGCTTCGCGGCCCTCTTCTTTCTCCAGGCCGGCGCCCGGACGGTCCGCCGGCGTACCTTCGCCACCATTGCCTACTCGCTGCTGGCTGCCGCTTCCTTTTCCTTTTGCGACGTACTGATCCAAAAATGGGCGTCGGCCTGGGGCGTCCTGCATTTTCTGCCTGCACTCGCCCTCGCCTCGGCGGTCTACGCCTTGGGGCTGCTGCCGTTCATGCGCCGGCCCTTGTTGACCTTTGATGGCGCGTCCTGGCGATGGCTATTGGGTGGCTCGACGGTTATGGGAGTGCAATCGCTTCTGCTCACCGCCGCCATTGGATTCTTCGGCCAGGCGACCCTGATCAACATCGTCTACAGCACACGGGGCCTATGGAACTTCCTGGTGATCTGGTTCGCGGGCCATTGGTTCCGCAACCGCGAGCGCGAAGCGGGACCCAGGGTGATGGCGTCCAGGCTTATCGGGGCGGGATTGATGTTCGCGGCGATTGTGCTTGTGTCGATAAGCTGAGAGGCATCCTGCAACTTTCAATTCTCAATCTTGCTCTTCCCCATCCCATCCAGGATGTCCTGGAAGAACTTCTCCGCATCCCTGGAATTGCCGGGAAAGCGGAGGAGCGGAAGCCTTTTGCCGTTCTTCCAGGCGCCTTCGATCTCGATATCCAGGTTCGACAGGGTCCGCATCATCAGATTCACGGCAGCGATACGCATGTCAAACCGGCCGTCCAGTTCCGCGAGCTTAACCCGTTCCACCCCGGTCGGAAATTCCCGCAGGGCCGCGTCCACTCCCACCCAGCCGCCGTCCAGCCAGGCTTCGCACCAGGCATGGCCGATGAAAACCCCCTTGCCCAGGCTGGCGTACCCCAAGGCGATGCGGGACGGGATTCCCCGGGAGCGCAGGAGCGCGGCGGTAAGGACGGCGGCCTCGGAACAATCCCCGGTCAGGTCGCGCACGATGTGGCTGCTGGTTCCGAACAGGACCGCCCCGAGTTGGAAGCGGAAACTCCCGGTCACCCATTCATAGACGGCTTGGACAACTTGGCGGGGATCCGTGTTTTCGGGCGCGATTTTCCCGGCAATCCCGGCAAGCAGGGTGTCTTTGAGTACGAGGAAGGCATTCGAAGCCAGATAGACCCGCTGGGAATCGGGCGGAAGCGCGGCGGGCCCGGATTTTATAACGGTGGGTTTGCGGTTTTCCAGGATCCATTCCGAGGCGGAGACCGCGCGGACCAGGGATTGCCCCGGCCCCAAGGGGAGGGCTCCGGCCAGGGCGCCGCCATTCTTCAAACGCAGGCGATAGCGTAACCGGTCGGCCTCGCCGGAAGTGCCCGGAGCCTTCGTCGATACCGGAAAGAGAGTCGGAGGCCCGGCCGGTCCTTCCTTCCCTTTCTCTCCATCGATTCCCTCGGGGACGCCGGTCTTGAGGCTTACCAGGGATTCGGGTCCTTCCAGCTCCTCCAGCTCCGTGATGAGCCACCCGCGTGCGGACAGGAATAGGTGGGCGGCCTGGACCGAGTGGATGGAATCATTTCCCAGAAACGGGCGGGTGAAAACCAGATTGCTGGAAACCTTTGCATAGGCCCATTTTCCCGCGGACTTCTCCTGAAGCACCTTTTCCCGGGACCGGGCCGTGTCCACCAGTCCCGCCATTTTGGACTGGGCCAGGACTATGAAGTCAAACATGCGCAGCATCTGGCCGGCGCAGAGGCGGCGGGCCTCGGGAATGCGGCCGGCCTCCAGCAGGGAATCGAAGCGTTCGAGAACGGCGGAAGGTCCCTGCAGGGAAGATGTTGGGGCATGGGAGGCGGGTACGGCGTGAGAGGGCCCGGTCTCCGCAAGGGCGAGGAGGGCGGCGCAGAGCCATGCGGCGGCGGGAAACCGGTGCCCGGTGGGGCCCGTCCTGGGGCGGCTCAGGGGCGTTCCACCCTTCGTGCTTGCGAAGGGTCCCTTCCGATTTTTTGACAGGAAAGGTTCAGCATCGTATCCTATGATAAGTTACTTTTAAATGCAGAAACATGAAGGAACCCGGACAAGACACTTGATGCGCGGACTTCTCTCGGCAAGCCTCCTCGTTATCCTCACCCTCATCATTCCGGGCCAGGCCCGCGCTGAAGCCTTTGAGGGCGTCATCGATCTACGCCTGTTCATGGAAGGCGGCTCCGGGGACTTGAAACTGGCCATTGCTGGCCAGCGCTCTAGGCTAGACATGAAGCTGAACATGAACCCGCTGCCCCAGCCCATCCAGCTGAGCGTACTACTGGACGCGAAGACCCCCAAACACATGTGGCTTGTGAACGACAATCTCAAAACCTACAGCACCATCGGTCTGGCCTCACAGGCCCCGGTCGACACGGCGATTTCCGAGAAGTACGTGCTGAAGGTGCTCGGCAAGGAGAAGATCCTCGGCTACAACTGCACCCACCTGACCTTGTCGCGCCCCCGGGAGCTCATCGACGCCTGGATCACCCAGGACCTTCCCGACGTTTATGTTGTGCTCAGGAGGCTGCAGGAGGCCAACCCCCAATTCGGCGATCTGACCGCCTTCCAGGCGCTGGAAGCCGCCGGCAAGGCGGGCCTGCCGATGAAGATGATCGTGGTCCGGGACGGCCAGCGGGTGAACACGGAAGTGAAGCGCATCGAAAAGAAGAAAATGCCCCCGGCGCTTTTCGCGGTTCCGGCCGATTATAAGAAGACGGAAGGCGGAATGGGTGGCCTGCAGCCGACGCCGGAGCAGATCGAGCAGATGAAGAAGTTGATTCAAGGGGCCCTTGAGGGCCAATGAGCGGAGGAACCTGGATTCTGAGAATGCGCGCCCTGCTTGAGTCCTTATTTCGATGAAGCTCAACCTGCATGTTTCCAAGCAGCTGGACGACGAAAGTTGCGGCATCACCTGTCTGCAAGCTATTTACGATTATTACGCGCATCCCATCTCCCTCGATAAACTGAAGAGCGAGATAGAGCATTGGCAAACCGGCGGCACCGTGGCCGTCAACCTTGCGCGCCATGCCCTGGGCCACGGCTTCAACGCCGAAATCCACACCTACAACATCAAGATTTTCGATCCTACCTGGAAGGATCTTTCCCCGAAGGACCTCTCCCGGAAGCTCAAGCAGCGGGCGCGCAAGATCCGCAGCAAGAAGCAGAAGATGGTAATCGGCTTCTACCAGGACTTCCTGAAAAAGGGCGGCGTCCTGAAGTTCGACGATTTGGACGAGGACTTGCTGAGTCGCCTGTTCAAGGACCACAAACCCATCATTTGCGGCCTGTCCGCCACATATCTATATCAACATATGCGCGAGACCCCGGATAACGACGAAAACGACATTATCGGGCAGCCCGTAGGCCACTTCGTGGTCGTAACCGGATGGGATCCCCATACGCGCACCGTGACCATCCAGGATCCTCTGCGCAAGAATCCCATCTCGGACACCGGGACCTATAAGCTCCCCTTCACCAAGTTCTCGAACGCGGTGATGCTCGGCATCCTTACATACGACGAAAACCTCCTGGTAATAGCAAAGAAGTGACGGCGAAAAAATGATACGGAACATATGCGTCGTCGAAAATGCCCGCCACTGGAAAAAACGGGTCCCCCAGATAGAGTTCGTCTCCGTGAACGACTATCTCTTCGGCAAGGAATGGCAGGAACTTCGCCAGCTAAAGATTATCAATCTGGCCAACAACTACGGCTACCTGGGCTCCGGCTATTACGTGTCCCTGGTGGCGGAGGCCCGGGGCCACAAGGTGCTTCCCAACATCTCCTCCATGCAAGCCCTCTCGAAAAAGGAATTCTACCTCATCGAGACCGACGACCTGAACGCCCAGATCCAGAAGGACCTGGCCAAAATCACCGACAACAAGTACGAGCTCTCGGTGTATTTCGGTAAGAACGTGTCCAAGAAGTACGAGAAGATTTCGCGCATGTTCTTCAATCTTTTCCCGTGTCCGTTCTTCAAGGTCTACTTCCGCCGCGAAAAACAATGGATCCTCACCTCCATCCGGTCCATGTCCATCAACAGCATCCCGGAATCCCATATCGGCGTGTTCCTGGAAGCCTTGGTGGAGTTCACAATCCACCGCTGGGGCATCAAGCGCCAGAACAATTCCGCCCGCTACGACCTGGCCATCCTGCACAATCCTACCGAACGCTTCTCGCCTTCGGACGACGCCGCCATCCAGAAGTTCATCAAGGCCGGCAAGAACAACGGCCTCTCGGTGGAGGTGATTGAGAAGAAGGACTTCGCGCACCTGCCCGAATTCGACGGCCTGTTCATACGCGAGACCACCTCCATCGACCATCATACCTACCGCTTCGCCAAGAAGGCGGAGAAGGAAAAGATCGTGGTCATCGACGATCCCAAGTCGATCATGTACTGCACCAACAAAATCTTCCTGGACGAGCTTTTCAAACGAGAAGGCATCCCGCGGCCCAAGACCTTCATCCTCTCCGAGGACAACGTGGTGGAGATCTACGAGCAGTTCTCGTTCCCGATCATCATCAAGATCCCGGACGGATCCTTTTCTCGCGGCGTAGTGAAGGTGGAGGACCCCGGTGAGCTGGCTTCGGTGTGCAAGGAGTACTTCAAGCGCTCCGATTACATCATCGCCCAGGAGTTCATGCCGACCGAGTTCGACTGGCGGATAGGCATCTTCAACGGCAAGCCTTTGTTCGCCTGCAAGTATTTCATGTCGCGCAACCATTGGCAGATCATCGACCATAACCATGTGGGGAAGGCGGGCGAAGGCGCGCACAAGACCTATCCCGTCGAGCAGGTGGAGCCTTTCATCATCAATACCGCCCTGAAGGCGGCCAAGCTCATCGGCGACGGCCTCTACGGCGTGGACATCAAGGTGGTGGGCAAGAAGCCCTATGTGGTGGAAGTGAACGACAATCCCAACATCGACGTGGGTGTTGAGGATCAGGTTCTCAAGGATTCCCTTTACAACACCATCATGGAAGAGTTCGTAAACCGGATCGACAAGCTCAAGCAGCGCAAGGATCGCGAGCCCGCCATGCCGGCCGAAATCGTTAAGCTTTTGAACCTGCAGGTGGTCCGATAAACTCCGGGGCCGATTTCCGCCCTGACGGACCGGATTCCGCGCAGGTGGATTCCGAAAGTTCCGTTTCCTCTCCTCCGGGCTCGTCCTCCTTTTCCCTTTTCGAAGTCTTCGGGGTCGAGATCGAATACGCCGTGGTCCGCCGGGACACCCTGGCCGTGAACCCCTCCGTCGACCGCCTCCTGGCCGCCCTCGGGGGCAGTCCGGATTCCCATCCCGCCGTCGGCAACGTGGAAGCGGACAATGAATTGGCGGCGCATGTCCTGGAACTGAAATGCAAGGAGCCGGCACGGGACTTAGTCACGCAGGCGCGGGACTTCGCCGCCTACGTGAAGCTGGCCAATCAGGCACTGGCCCAATGGGGCTGCCGTCTCATGCCCGGTGGCATGCATCCGTTCATGGACCCGTCCCGGGAGTCGAAAATTTGGCCCCACGAGGACAGCAGCATCTACCAATCCTACGATCGGGTCTTCGGCGTGCGCGGCCACGGCTGGTTCAACATCCAGAGCACGCATCTCAATCTGCCCTTTTCCGGAGACGCGGAATTCTCACGCCTGCATAACGCCATAAGCCTGCTGTTGCCCATGCTGCCCGCCATCGGGGCTTCGAGTCCC
>JALYSE010000008.1 GCA_030854955.1 Fibrobacterota bacterium
GATCTTGTCGAGCAGCTTTCTGCGCGAAGTGGCCTGCTTCGATTTGGAGGCGTTGGCGGAGAAGCGCTGGATGAAGGTCTGCAGATCCTTGATCTTGTCTTCCTTCTTCTTGTTTTGATCGCGCCGCAACGACAAGGCAAGTTGGCTCGATTCGTACCAGAAGGAGTAGTTGCCCGAGAAGGTCTGGATTTTCTGGAAATCGATGTCGCAAACATGGGTGCACACCTTGTCCAGGAAATGGCGATCATGGCTCACCACGATCACCGTGTTCTCGAATTGGTAGAGGAATTCCTCAAGCCACATCACGGAGTCGATGTCGAGATTGTTGGTGGGCTCATCGAGGAGCAGCACGCCCGGGTTCCCGTACAGGGCCTGGGCCAGGAGCACGCGCACCTTTTCGCCGCCGGAAAGTTCCTTCATGAGCAGGGAGTGTTTCTCTTCGCGGAGTCCCAGGCCGCTCAGCATGGTGGCCGCCTCGGACTCGGCGTTCCAGCCGTTCAGATCGGCGAACTCGCCTTCGAGCTCGGAAGCGCGCACGCCGTCCGCCTCGGAGAATTCCGGCTTGGCGTAAATGGCCTCCTTCTCCCGGATCACGTCGTAGAGGTTTTTGTGTCCCATGATGACGGTTTGCAGCACCGGAATATCATCGAACTCGAACTGGTTCTGCTTGAGCACGCCCAGGCGCACGCCCGGGTCCATTCGGATGGTACCGGAGTCCGGTTCGATTTCGCCGGAAAGGATATTGAGGAAGGTGGATTTGCCCGCGCCATTGGCGCCGATGATGCCGTAGCAATTGCCCGGAGTGAACTTGATGTCCACGTCCTTGAAAAGGACGCGCTTGCCGTGAGCCAGGGAAATTTCGTGTGCGCTGATCATAGAAACCTTGCTTTTCCGCGGGTCTGCCGAAGGGGCTTGCGCTCGGTCTGCGCGCCCCGGTCGGCCTACCGATGGTCGGCCAAAGACCCGGAATCTGATTAAGTGGAGTGAAGCGGGCAAAATAGCAATCCGGCCCCCCCGTTGCCAGGGACAGGGACCGGCCGGGTTAAATTTGACACTGGAAATCGGCCTGTCCGACAAAAATCCCCCTCACCGATTTCAGAAGTTGGAGTTGGGGGCCGTTTTTGCATTAAACGAGCGCCCGGTACCAGCAGGCCGTGCCTGACTACCGCGTCGGAGGTAGAGGTGGACACGCATCCTGGCGGCGGACAAAGGCGGGATGAGTCATGGCGTGGCCTGGATTGGCTGTGGTGATTTTCGTGCGTCAATCCTTTATCCACATTTGGATTCTCCCGAGGCCGACTTGACAATGCCGCGGGTGGCGGATTTTCCATTGTAGAGTTAAGCGTATTGCGCAACTTCTCAATGCCGAATTTCGATGCCGAAAGAATCAATAGTGCCCTGAAAAAACCTACTTTTCGGCAGCCGGTCTTTTCGACCTGAGAATGGAGCAAGATGAAAGCGCAAATCATGGCCCTCATGGGCGCACTTGTAACTGGAGCCCTGGCCAGCAATCTCAACACCGGCGGCCTGTCGGGGGTCAACAATACTTACTCGGCCTACAGCCTCGGCAGCGGCAGCTATGAAATCGGATTGTCCGTCAAGGGCGAGTACGGCCACGAAGCCCTGCACGAACAAACCAGCGCAGCCGGGAACAAGCTCCACGACGTTCTGCTTTTCGGGCAGGACCTTTTCCTGGCCATCGGCCTGACGAATTGGATGGACTTGGCCGTGGATCTCCCTTTCTACCAGGACCAGATCGACGGGTTCGGCGATCACGCCGTGGGCTTGGGCGATCTCGCCACATCCCTGAAGGTTATGCACCCGGGAATGAAGTCCGACGCCCTGATCCGGTTGGCGTACATCATGCGCGCCTCGTTCCCCACCGGGAACCCCGAACGCGGGTATTACGCCCGCGACCCCCAATATTCCCACGTCAGCGAAATCAACACCCAGGGCGCGTTCACCTCCCAAGGGTACAGCCTCAATCCCATGTTGGCCTGGACGTTCGATTTGACCCGTATCAAGAATCCCGCACCCTGGCTCATCCACGTTAATTTTGGGATGGACGCGCTTTTTTATCGCGGCGACCGCAATAATATCCCCGAGGAGAATTCAGCCATGGTTGGCGGGCTCGCGGTGGAATGGCTCGCCCGTCCGGATTGGAGCCTTTTCCTTGACTTCTACGGCAAATCCCGCATCGTGAACATCACTTCGGGCCCCTTTCTGGAAGTGTTCCTTAAAGACCAGGTCAACCTCGCCCTTGGAACCAAGAACACTTTCAAGTCGGGCTGGTCGGCGTCCTTTGTCGTCGAAGGGGGGCTTTCTACCCAGGAGAACTTCACCCAGTGGGCCGTCAACCATGAAGGCGACGGTGCGAAACGGTACGGCATCCAGCCCACCCCCATCGTGGGAGCCACCCTCACCATCGGGTTCGGCAAGACCGGCGAAAATGCGGATTCAGACTTCGACGGCAACCCTAACGTTACGGACAAATGCCCGCATGGCGCCGAGGATTACGACGGGTATGAGGATGAGGACGGATGCACGGACCTGGTCCATATCACCATCAAGGCCGATCCGATCTCGGACACTGTCGTGATCATCAAGCGCGACACCGTTACTGTTGTGCGCAACGACACCGTTCGGGTGGTCATCGCCGACACTCTGCAATACCAGGCCCAGCAGGATCCCAATCGCATCTTCGGATTCGGGAAGACCACCTTCCCGGCCATCAACTTCCAGATCGGATCCGATGTGCTGACCCGCGGATCGTTCAAGACCCTGAACGACATCGCCCTGTCATTGAAGAATTTCCCGGAAGTGAATATCCAGGTGCTGGGCTATACGGACAACACCGGAAGCGAAGCGACCAACCAGGTGCTGTCCAACAAGCGCGCTGAAGCCGTGGTCAAATACCTCGTAGGTCAGGGCATCGACTCCAACCGCCTGCTTCCCCTGGGCAAGGGCACGGACAACCCAGTGGCAAGCAACAAGTCCGCCGGCGGCCGCCTCCTCAACCGCCGCGTGGAATTCAAGCGCGTCAAGTGATTTAAACGGCGTCCGCTCCCCACGGGGCGGACATCATGCCCAACCGGCCGCCGCCATGGCATAAGTGGCGTAAGTGGCATAAAATGCGATTCTGGACATTCCCATCTCCTTTCTAGGGGAACTGCAGTTAATCCAGGGTCTCCCCGGCCGATCCATACCGCATCCTATCCCAATCCGCCCACAAAACCGGAGCAAACGTTGGTTTATCGTGCTTGCTTGCCCGTCCGGATTTAGATTAACCCGGTGACCCGGCGCTTTTGGCCGGCGGGGGCGGACGCCCTTTCATCGCGACACATCCCTTGAGGACCGCCGGTGCCGGGATGGCTCCGTTCCGGCGTCCGAGGAGAAGACATGGCGGACGGATACCGGACGGAAAGCGATTCCATGGGAGAGGTCGAGGTTCCCGACGGAGCTTTGTGGGGGGCGCAGACCCAAAGGGCCCTGGACAATTTCCAGATCAGCGGCATGCGCTTTCCTCGGGACTTCATCGGCGCCTTGGGAATGATCAAGTATCTGGCCTGCCAGGTGAACCGGGACCTGGGCGGACTCGATTCCACCATGGCCTCGGCCATATCCCAAGCGGCCATGGAAGTCACCGAAGGGCAATGGGACGAACAGTTTCCCCTCGACATCTTCCAGACGGGCTCGGGCACCTCCACCAACATGAACGCCAACGAGGTCATCGCCCATCGCGCCTCGGAGATCCTGGGCGGAAGCCCGGCGCGCAAGGTGCATCCCAACGATCACGTGAACATGTCCCAGAGCAGCAACGACGTGATCCCATCCTGCATCCACATCGCCGCCCTAGTGTCCCTTGAAAAGGATCTGCTGCCCGCCCTCAACCGCCTGCGGGCGGCCCTGGATGAGAAATCCAAGGCCTTTTCCGGGGTGCTCAAGATCGGGCGCACCCATCTTCAGGATGCCACGCCCGTTACCCTGGGCCAGGAGTTTTCCGGCTATGCCTCCATGGTGGCCAAGGGCATCGGTCGGCTGGGCAACGTGCGTTGGCACTTGGGCGAGCTGGCCCTGGGAGGCACCGCAGTAGGCACGGGCATCAACGCGCCGCCGGACTTTGCGCGCAAGGTCATCGAACGGCTGAACGACCTCTCCGGTTTGGAGTTCCGTGAGGCCGAGAACCATTTCGAAGCGCAGGGATCGCGGGATGCCGTGGTTGAAACCAGCGGTTCCCTCAAGATGGTGGCGGTCTCTCTCATAAAAATCGCCAACGACATCCGATGGCTGGGCTCGGGACCCCGTTGCGGCCTGGGCGAGCTCAAGATTCCCGCCGTGCAGCCCGGTTCGTCCATCATGCCCGGCAAGGTCAACCCGGTGATTGCGGAAGCGCTGTTGCAGGCATGCGTGCAGGTCATCGGCAACGATGCGGCCATCACCTTCGCGGGCGCATCCGGGAATTTCGAACTCAACGTGATGATGCCGCTGATGGCCAATTCGCTGCTACAGTCACTGCAGATCCTGACCCATGCCGTGGCCGCCTTTGAAGAGAAGTGCGTGGCCGGGCTGGAAGCGGACGTCGAGCGATGCAAGGCGACGTTGGACCGGAGCCTCGCGATGGTGACCTCCCTGGTCCCGCGCATCGGATACGACAATGCCGCTTCGCTCGCCAAGGAGGCGCATGTCACAGGGAAGACGATTCGCCAGGTGGCGCAGGAAAAAGGCATCCTCAGGCCGGAGGAGTTGAACGCTTTGCTGGATCCATCCAAACTTATCGGTGATCGGTAGGTTTTTCCCCGCGCATCCGGGAGGCACCGGAATTATTTTGAACGGACCGTCAATCCTTGGGATCCCTTCATGAGCGTAGCCGCCGTGCTGATATCCGCAGCCATCTTCGTGTTCGGCGTGGAATTCTGGAAGCGGAAGCATCCATCGGAATCCCTGGCGGCGCAAGCCGCCCTGGCCGCCAAGGACAGCGCGGAATGGGTGGACCGATTCGCCATCCCGGATTCGGGGGCTTTCGTTCCGGCGGTGGACGCCTATCTGGGCTTCGTGGCGGAAAGTCCCCACGGCGGCCTCATCCACAACTACGTGAACAACGGCATGCGCCATCTCACCCGGGCCATCATGGGTGTTTCCGGACTCAACCTCCGCGTGGGCACCGTGGACAGGATGCAGATAGCCCTGGGGCGCTACGTGGACAGCCTGCAAGCCCATCCCCGCCGGACCCTGGACCCGGGTCGGGTTCGACCTGCGATGCTCATGGCCCTGGAAATCATGGGCTCGCTGAACATCCCTTATGACGACGCCACCCGGGCGCAAATCCGCAAGGCTGAGGCTGCGGCCCGGGCGCTGGAATCCGGGCGGTCGACTCTATGGCAACGGTCCAAAGTACAGGATTTTTTCATCCAGGCCGGTTTCGCCCTCGTAATGATGAAAAACAGGGTGATTTCCGGTTATGGGGCCAAGACGGCCCCGTCCCAATGAATGACGCGTTCCGGACCGGGGTTTTCAGAGAGGGCGGAGGATGACCAGGCCGTTGGCGACGACGTCCCCATCTAGGCGGAGTTCCGTAACCTGGGTGCTACCGTCTCCTGAGGAGAGCACGCCCAGGCGGACCCCGGTCGGTGTCACGGCTTCGTAGCGGCCTTTGAGGCCCACGGGCAGTCGCAGGACCCCGGCATCGCCGGCCAGCAAAACCAGGGAGCGCATGGCCTTAGCGCGCGAGGCGGCCAGGGAGGGACGGGCCGAGGAGGCGACGGGCTTCAGATCGGGATGTTCCAATTTGTAGACGGTGCCGGTCCAGCCCACCATATAGACGTTGTTGTTCGCGTCCAGGGTGAAGGCGATGGGCTCCTGGGGCGTGGTGAGGGGATATTCCTTCACTGTCGCCTGTCCGGTGGCGGCCTTCTTGATGGCGAAAAGCTTCCTGATGGTGTGATCGCCGAATAGATAGACACCGTAGAAGGGAGAGGCCGGATCTCCGCGGTAAACGTGCCCGCCGATGACGCATTTGGCCATTCCCGGCCCTGCTCCGTTCGCCATAAACGCAACCGGATCCTCGATGGCCACACCGTCGCAGGTGCCGGGGATCAGGCAATAGGGCGATTCCTTAAGGCTCCAACCGTAGTTCCCGCCCTTCTTGATGACGTTCACTTCGTCGTACTTGTTCCAACCGACGTCGCCCGCATACAACTCACCCGACAGACGGTCAAATGAGATGCGGTAGGGATTGCGGAGGCCGTAGGCCCAGATCTCACGCCGCACCTTGGCGTTGGGATCGCTTACGAAGGGATTTTCCTTGGGAATGGCGTACTCGAGCCCGGTATCCGCTACGTTCACATCGATGCGAAGGATCTTTCCGAGCAGGGACTCCTTGTTCTGTCCGTGCTTGTATTTGTCGGGTGTGGTCAGGTCCCAGCCTCCGTCGCCGAGGGGAATGTAGAGGAAGCCGTCTGGGCCGAAGGCCGGGGAGCCGCCGTTGTGATCCGAGAATTCGGTCGGCAAAGCGATCGTGAGCAGCCTGCGGCCAGGCTGGCCGGAATCCTTAAGCAGATCGGCGGCGGCGGTGCGCTCGTCGAAGCAGAGCTGGCGCGGCGGGCGTTGGGGATTGCCGTACTTGACGTAGTACTTGCGGTTGTTGGCGTAGTCGGGGTGGAAGGCGAATCCCACCAGCCCCATGTCCCGCTCCCCGGAGTTGACCGTAACGGTACCGAACTGGCTCTTGGTATGACCGGAAGCCCCTGGCGACAACACCCAGATCTTTCCCGAGACCATTTCCGGCACCAGGAAGAAGCCGGGTTTACCTGGAATCTCCAGCATAAGCACCGGGTTTGAGAACTGGTTCGCCTCGTCCGTGCCGAAAGCGGCCTTGAAGGTAATGCCATCGGGAATTTGGGCGGGCGCGGGCGACAGGAAAGCTGAAACGGCCAACAGGAAGGCGATGCAGGTGCGAACGGGGGGCAATAGGCCACTGAACATGGAAAATCTCCTGATAGGGATTCTAGGCGCCCCGACCGCCGGCGCCCTTTTTCCCAATTATAACAAACCTTTGGGGATGATTTCCGTTCACCGCTTTTTGGGGAGAATGCTCATCGCGTGGGTCTTGAAGAGATGGCATGTCCAAGGCGAGGGCGCATGGTGGGCCGCAAATAAGGACTTTCCAGGGGCCGAAGGAGAACCCTTTTCGCCTCCAAGGCGACTAAAGACCCAACTTCAATTCTCCGGAGCCGCATGATCTTCCGTTCCTCCTCCTGTAGACCCCGATGGCACGTTGGAATGCTCGGTTGCCTCGGCTTAGCCGCTGCCTGGCTTTTTCCGGTTCCGGTTTCCGCCCAGGAAACCTGCGTCCTTTCCAACGCGGATTTCAAGCGCACGATCCTGGTCGATCAACCCGCCGAGCCCATGAAGCTCACCGTGCTTCCCGACGGCCGGGTGGTTTGGACGCAAAAGCGCGGGGAAGTGATGATGTGGCAGTCCGACGGACAGGTGTTTTCCCTCGGCACCCTTCCCGTCGAGGCGGGCGCGGATCTCGGTCTCCACGGCATCACCCACGATCCGAACTTCG
This sequence comes from Fibrobacterota bacterium, assembly GCA_030854955.1. GTDB lineage: Bacteria > Fibrobacterota > Fibrobacteria > UBA11236 > UBA11236 > Chersky-265. The sequence continues at coordinate 7,568 of JALYSE010000008.1, forward strand.
CCGTCAACAATTGGATCTACGTGGTTTACGATCCCAAATCGGACAACCACCCCGAGGGAGTGGGCCGCTGGGTCTCGCGCTTCACCCTATCGAACAACAAGCTGGATATGGCTTCCGAGAAGAAGATCCTCCACGTCAGGATCGATCGCAACCTGAGCGGCGGATGCTGCCATCACGGCGGGGCGCTTGCCTTCGATCCCAAAGGTAACCTCTATTGGTCCATCGGCGAGAACTCCGATTACGTCATCCTGGCTTCCCTCACCAATGAAGCCAACCCCAACCAGAACAGCCTCCGCAGCGCAGGCAACACCAACGACCTGCGCGGTAAGGTGGTGCGTATCCATCCCGAGCCGGACGGCAGCTACACCATTCCGGAGGGCAACCTGTTTCCCAAAGGTCTAAACAAGACGCGCCCGGAAATCTTCGCCATGGGCCTGCGCAATCCCTTCTCCCTGACCGTCGATCCCAAAACGGGCTGGCTCTGGGTGGGCGAGGTCGGCACGGACCAGGCCGTCCCCACTCCCGAGGAGAAGGGAGCCGTGGGATATGAGGAGATCAATCTTCTCACCAAGGCCGCTCATCTGGGCTATCCCTTCGTGAACGGGCCCAACGACCCTTTTCGCAATTACGATTACGTCAACAAGCGACCCCTGGAGTTTTTCGACCCTGAACATCTCGTCAACAATTCGAATTATAACACCGGCCTTGTCGATTTGGCGCCCGCCGGAAAGCCGTTGCCCGCCCTAGTCTACTGGACCGTCCGCAAGCAATATTCCACCGTATTCCAATTCGGCGAAGGCAAGACTGCGGGCATGGTCGGCCCCACCTACCGCTTCAACCCAGCTCTGTCCAATTCCACCAAGCTGCCTGCCTGGCTGGACGGAAAGACCCTCTTCTGGGATCATGAACGGGAAATCATACGCCTGATCACCCTGACCGCGGACAATAAGGTCGCGAAAATCGATTCCATGATGACGAACGTGGCCTGGCGCGGCCTGGTGGACATCCAGCAAGGCCCCAACGGCTCCCTGTACACGGCGGAATACGGCCACGGCTATTATACGGCCAATCCCACCGCCAAGATTTCCCGCATCGATTACGTGGGCCAGCCTTGCGGCTCAGTCTCCCTGGTTCCCTCCCGGGCCGCTTCCGCCGGATCCGGGGGAACCCGGCTCGTCTACGCCGATCCCTCCCAGGGCCTTACCCTGGACCTTCCCGCGGGATCGCCAGGAGCCGACATCTACGATCTGAAGGGTGGCCTGCTCTGGCGCTCCGCCGGGAGCGCATCCTCGGTCACGGCACCCGCGACGGCCGTGCCCGTAAAGGGCTTGGTGCTGATCCGCTACCGGTAACCTCCGAAATACCCGGCTGCGGCCCGGGCCAGTCCTTCCAACCCGCATATGGGAGCTCCGGCCTCCACGCGTACCCCTTCCCAGTCGGAATAGTCGCCAACGGCTTCCCCTTCCGGGAATAATCCTTAGGTTAACCTACACGCAAAACTTTACGCAAACCCATCCCCTTGTCTAATAGAAAATGGTCCGACAGTGATCCTGCCTACGGTATTTGATTAGCCAATTATCGTTTCAACGAATATATTGGATGCATGGCTCGAGACATACAGACCGAAATCAAGCAACGTAAACCGTTCAACTGCCGGGAAGAGGAATTGTTCCTCAACATCCTCCGTAGTTCCGATCTGCTGCAACGCCGCATCGGCGAGGTCCTCAAGGCATCGGAACTTTCGTCCACCCAATACAATGTGCTGCGCATCCTGCGCGGGGCGGGAAGCGAAGGCCTAGCATGCGGGGAAATCAGCAACCGCATGGTGACCCGTGATCCCGACATCACCCGCCTCCTGGATCGCCTGGAAAAACGCGGTCTGGTCGCGCGAAGCCGGGAAAAGGAAGACCGCCGCGTGGTGACCGCTCGCATTGCCCAGGCGGGGCTCGACCTGCTCAAGAAACTAGATGAACCGGTGGTCCAGATGCACCGGGCTCAGTTGGGCCATCTGGAAGCGCAACAACAAGAGACGCTCATACGCCTTCTGGAAATTGCGCGGGAGAAGGTACCATGATCACAATTCGAAAAGCGTCCTAGCGGGGCCATTTCAATTTCGTCTGGCTGGACACCCATCACGTTTTTTCTTTCGGGGAATACCACGATCCAGCCCATATGGGTTTCCGCTCCCTGCGCGTACTCAACGAGGACCGGCATTTTGCGATGGAGAAGCGGCGGAATAGGTTATGTCTGATCGCTTCACCGGATGATGCGGGTGGATCGGGATTTGAGAAATTAGCCATTGAATCCAAAGTCGCTTAAATACTACATTTAAAGGGGTGGAAGTCCAGCCTATCACCGTTTCCGTATATGTGACCAGGGACCAGCGGAAACCCTTTACCGAATGGATATAAACGGTCAAGGATCCAAAGACCCGGCTCGTGATCGACAAAAGGATCGCGAACCTGCGGCGGGGAACGCTGGGTGACTTCAAGTTTTTCAACACGCTTTTAGAATTGAGGATTGATTATGGCCCAGGCTACCGGATCTATTGCGGCAAGAAAGGGTAAGCGTTTGTCCTCATCCTCTGCGGCGGGACGAAGCGCTCCCAGGACCAGGACATCCGCACGGCGCAAGCCTATTGGAAAGACCATCAAGCCCGCGCCGGCGAGTGAACCCTATGAGGTGGGGCTGGATGAACGGCTTAAAAAATCACCCAAGTACGCCCTGGATTACCTCAACATTTGCTTGGACGATCCCGATCCCGGCCTCTTCCTCCTGGCACTCAGGGACGTGGCTAGGGCCTACGGCGGCATGACCAAGCTTTCGCAAAAGGCTGGACTGAACCGGGAATCCCTTTATAATGCGCTATCTAAGCGTGGCAATCCGACCCTGACCAGCCTGGAATCTCTCTTGGACGTTTTGGGCTTTCGACTCAAGATCGAACGCAAGTAACCGAGCCGAGGGGCCATCGATGAATTCAAGAATCTCGATCAACCCCAATGTCTGCCACGGCAAGCCCGTTATCCAGCCTTAACGAGAATGATATCAAGGCTTATCACCCACATCAATCTTGAACCCAGCTTCGCATTCTTGCGAAGCTCTTTTTTTGTTTAGCCGCAAAGCCACATTGTTTCCATGCCATATCGGTTATTCCTGGGTGGCGTGCTGGTGGAGTGAAAAAGGAACCGAGAACATTGAGGTGACCTATGTTGGTAGTCGTGAAAACGCCCCGTACTAGCGTGCGCAATGAAGGGGAGATCCCCGAACCCATTCTCTCCCTGCTCAAGGCTGAGTACGGCAATAAGCTTGTGGTGAAGCTGAGCCCGGATGACGCTCTCGTCAATGTGTTCGAAACTCCTTGGTACAAGAAGCGCAAGAAGTCCATGACGCCCGGCAAGTACATGCGCGTCTACCGCGATAACCAGGTCCTCACCCAGGAAGCGCTGGGGCAGAAGCTGGGCGGCCTTTCGCGCCACTATGTTTCCGACTTGGAAGCAGGAAGCCGGGCTATCAGCAAGAGCGTCGCCAAGGCGCTCTCCGAGATCTTCAAACAGCCGATCACCCGATTTCTATAGGCCGATCATGCACATCTTTCTTTGCTTGCTTTGCAGTCCTCGCTTGGTCGCGCTGCGCCGGATTCCCGCCGCTACTTGAACCGCGTCACCCCCCCTTACCGACACAGGACAACACCAAAAGGTCGGTGCTCTCGAAAGAGGCCCTTGCTGCCTGCCGGGTTTGATAAAACGCGTCAAAATCTAGACTCACGTGCTGGGCGACGATCTCCATCTGGCGCTTATGAAAGGAAAAACGCGGAGGAACTGAAAGCGATATTGAGTGCTAAAGTCGGGTCCATCGAACTGACCCAGGGTTTTCTGTTGCAGGACGCTCTTTTTAGCGAGGTTTCTATCACGATGATCTTCCTTTGCAGGATCTTGAAATAGAAGATGAATCGTTGGACGAATTTGATAGCGGCGGTGTTGAACATCGCGGCTGTTGTATCTTCCATGTTTATGGGCACCTCGCCCACTCTTACCTATTTGTTTTTCGGCGCCGTGGAAATCGGCTGTCTTTCGCTGATTATCGGGTATGCGTGGAAGTGAACCGAGTGAGAGAGGAGGCGAGGCGCTGTCCAGATCCCATGCCCAACGAAGAGTCCCTTTTGGAAATCCGCAGGATAGCCGAAGCCGAGGACTTCGGCGCCGAGTTCACGCCTGAGCTACGCGAAAAAGAGGATCGCCTACGCGAAGAATTGGGACGGCAGCTGAAGAAATAGTGGGGCGGTCTGAAGGACTTACCCGTGCTATCGAAAGAGAGGATGCGGATTTTGGAGAGGCAAAGTCCTGCCAGTCAGACTGAACCATTCCGCTCTTCCATTGCTTTCGGAAGCGATTGCAAAGGCAAACGGACGTCTTTCAATAAGACTACCACCGACCTGCTTGCTGAAGCGGGGTCTTTGCATCGAAGACGCAGCCCCATATTCGTGCGCGCCGATGCTGGTGGCGGCGGTGGCCGGGCGAGGAGCGCCCCAGTAATCCTTCGGGAGTCGGAACCCAGCCGTTCCCGCTGCAATGCAGGGAGAGCCCGCGCTCAACTTATAGGAGGCCGCCGAAAAATCGTCGCCTCCCACGAGAAGCGGGTTTTTAAACATGGAATTCGGGTCGAGCGCAGGCAAGCCGCCACCGCCTGCATTATACCAGGTATTATTGCCGAATTCGGTCCTTGGGCCAGGCTGGGAGAAATTAATCATCGCCCCCGCCTTTGCCTGTACGAAGATATTATTCCGGAAGATATTCCCGCCGTTAGTGGGGGAAGCGTCGATATTGATGGCGATGGCATTGTTGACGAAAGTGTTGTTCGCGATCAGGAAATCGACCAGACCCCCGCCATCATGCCAAAATCCGAATCCCTGGTTGCAATTGACGATGATATTGTTCGTGACCTGCCCCCTGCGGAGATCACCGGGCAATCCGAAATTGAGCTCCTCGGCGGCCAGGAAGCCCTGGGGCGTGCTTCTGATCAGATCCTTCGACGGCCGATTGGGAGTGACATAGATAAGGTTCCCATCCGCGACGATATCGGTGCCATGATCGTTCCAGATATTCACCGACCAGTTATCATAAACGACATTATTGATGATTCTCGCACCCTTGGTTCCTCCCGTCGAGGAGCTTCCCCAGACCCCAATACCTTCGCCATGGTTGGTATGCACCCGGCAATTCTTCACCAGCCAGTTGCTCCCGCCCTGGATCGAAATGCCCATTCCCCAACCGCTGCTGACGCTTTCGGAACGTGGAAAATGGGATCGCACGCATTCAAAAATCTCGCATCCGATGGCGGAGCCATTGGCGCAATTGTTGAAGCTTATCCCGCGATCCCAGGCATAGCTGGCACGGCAGTTTTCGACCGTGACATTATCCCCTGTGACGGAAATCGCGTGACCCGAGGAGTTCCGTACGTCGAATCCCCGGAATAAGACGTATCTGCCCGAAATCGAAACGATATTGCCGCCGGTGTTCCCACCATCGATAATCGGCATCGCTCCCGCAGCCGCTTCAAAAACAATCGGTGAGGCAGCCGTCCCGGAATTGCCGATGGTAAACCGCTGAGCATATGTTCCGGCGGAAACGATTACGCGGTCGCCGGCCTTGGCCGCATTCGAAGCATTCTGAAGGGAACCGCCGGAGGGTACAAGGATATCTTCGGCATATCCAACCCGGACGAAGAGGCAGGAAGTAAGAAAAAGGAATTTTCTAAGTTTCAAAATGGTTCCCTGGAAATTGTATCACAGGGCGATTGGAGCTTTTTACTCCGCCCCTTTGGACTTTGATCTATTCTATGAATAAAAGTTTGTTTGAGGTTGGGGAAATTTGGGAAACCGTCGGCGCAAGCCTATTGGAAAGACCACCAGGCCCGCGCCCGCGAGTGAGCCGTACGATATCGGCCAAGACGAGCGCTTGCGCAAGTCACCCAAGTTTGCGCTCGACTATCTCAACACATGCTTGGATGATCCTGATCCCGGCCTTTTCCTGGTGGCACTCCGGGACGTGGCCCGGGCTTACGGTGGCATGACCAAGCTAGCGGCAAAAACCAGCCTCAACCGGGAAGCCTTGTACCATTCGCTCTCAAAGCGTGGAAAACCTGAGAGTTATCATGGCCGGGGACGTGCAGCGGATAAGCGCGGGAGCGGGGATGATGCATAGCGAGTTCAATGCTTCGGAAGAAAAACCGGTGCATTTTTTGCAGGTGTGGATTGTGCCGGATAAAAAGGGCGTGGAGCCGAGGTACGAGGATCGGCATTTTCCGATGGAGAAGCGGCGGAACTGGTTGTGCTTGATTGCGTCGAAGGATGAGGCAGAGGGATCGTGGCGCGGGGTAAAATCAGCGTCGGGCATGGATTCAGTAGCGGCGGTCCTAGGAGAGCGATAGGTCTCCATTCGGGCGGAAACGGCCAGGGAAGTTCTGCTCTTCGATTTGGCCTGAAAGAGCGCAAATAGGTCTACCTGCCTCCTCGCATTTACGGTCCGGGCGCGGAATAAGGCCGTATTGTGTTCCCCATCACATCGCCCCCCCGACCGGATTTCTTACCTTTACAAAAACGCTCCTGGGCCACGTCTAACGCCCAGTCTCCGTACGCACTCGCCTTCATTTTGCCTAGGAACACTGATGGCTGACAATTTCTTCCGCGGTCCCGGGGAGAAGGAGATTCAGAAGCTCTCGATCCGCTCCGGGAAAAATCCGGACGCCCCTCAGGGCAGCGCGGATAGCTCGCTGGTCAAGAGCAAGGGCGGGGGTTTGCGGAAGGCGACGCAAGACACCGTGGCAGCCCGCCAGCAGGCGGAGGCGCTTAAAAACCCGGAACCGGCTCCCGAAGCCCTTGAAATTCCGACTCTCGACCTGCCCCGGAAAGAAGACGAGCCGAAGGAGGATCCCGCCGTCCTCTCCGATCCGAAATGGATCGACCCCGATACGCTGTTCCAGCAGGAGGCGGATGTCTCCGTTCAAGTGACTTTGCCCAAAACGAAGAAATCCATCACCAAGGTCCAGGTGGAGCTTTTCGTCAAAACCCAGGCCGGTCCTGAATCGGTTTGCAAGGCTGAAGGCCACGCGCAAGCGGATGGGACTGCCGTGGTCACGCTCCCGGTGTACAAGCCCAAAAATCATGATGGCGGACCCGCGGAATACTACTTCGAAGTCACCCACAAGTTCGCCAAGATGTTGAGCACGATAGGCATTGGCCGCACGATCACCGAGACGGCTTTGAAATCAACTGATCACGCTCTGATTCCCGGCATCGTCTTCCAGAAGGATACGAGTTTCATCACTCCAAAGGCGGCGGATGGTCTCAAGCAGGTGGATGGCAAGCTCAAGGAGTGGGATAAGCAAGATCCGAAGAAGACGAAGATCGCCGTGTTCGGACACACGGCCAAGGATGAGAAGGACGCCAAGGGCCTGAGCGAGCGCCGGGCACAAAGCGCATTCGCTTTCATCACCAATGACGCCGGGGCGTGGGATAAAATATATGGTGCGGAAAAGTGGGGCATGAAGCCGCTCCAAACCATCCTCAAGGACTTGGCGCATTACCAAGGCACGGAGGACGGTCAGGCTGGGCCGAAGACGCAAGCGGCCTTCAAAGCATTTCAAAAGAAATCGGGGCTTCCGGAAACGGGCCAAGGGGACGCCACCACGCGAAAGGCCCTGTTCACGGCGTACATGAAAGGGAAGCACGACATCCAGATCGACGCCTCGCGTTTCCGCAAGGTGGCGGACAATCCGTGGATGGGGTGCGGCGCGAACAACCGCGCCAAGGGCAGCGATGGAGTCGGACCTGAAAACCGCCGGGTGACGTTCGCGCTGCTCAAGGAGAGCAAGTATTTCCCGGTGTATTTTCCTTGCCGGGATGGGTATGAGACGGCGTGTCAGGGGCAGGGCAAGAAGGCGGGGAAGCGGTCGGAGGCGGGAATCAAGTGCCTATTTTATGATGAGTTGGTGAGGGAGATGCCCCAGACGACCGCTGAGGCTCCTCCGGAAACAGCGGCGGAAACCAAGAAGGACGAAGGGATCTACAGCATTGAAAAAGCCGTCGCCCATATAGATGCCAATGCCCTCGACGAGAGCCAGGGCCGTTGCGCAAGATATGTACGATTGGCAATCTATGCCGGTGGAGGAAAAATCAAGCCTCCGAATCCTATGAGCGCCAAAGATTACGGACCGAAGCTCCTGGAAATCGGATTCAAAAAAAGTCGACCCCTCGAATTACGTCCCCGAAAAAGGAGACGTTGCTGTTTTTCAGGCGCCTTCAACTAGCCCTCACGGCCATATCCAAATGTTTAATGGTACGAAATGGGTCTCTGATATTCGTCAGGACAAACAGCACGATATTTTTCCCGGATCAAGATACAGGGAAGAGAAAGTTTCTTATGAAGTTTACAGGCCTTGAGCGGACCCGAATACCACTAATATTGGTTTTCACTTGCCTTGTTATCAGCATCAATGCTTGCGGTCAAAGCCCTGCATCCGCGAAGCCATTCATTGCCGGGCTTTATGAAAGCTATCAGTCTCCCAAGGAACCTGATTTCCTAGGGAAAGCCGCCGACACCCTTTTTGATCCAGATTTATTGAGCCTGATTCGTAAAGACCAGAAGCTGGCAGATGTAGAGGTCGGCATCCTGGATTATGATCCGGTTTGCGATTGCCAGGATTTCGACATTTCAAATGTTCGCATAGATGCAAAAAAATCCGGAAAATCCAGTTTGGAAGCGGAAGTCCACTTCACCAATTCCGGCTCCGAAGTGAATCTTGGTTTTACTCTGAAGGGAGATGGGAAGCGGTGGAAAATCGCCGATATCCGCTCGAGGTCCACCCCAAGCCTGTACCGGTTACTGCAAACCCAGTTGAACTCTCCGGCAAAGGGTAAATAAGTCCCTGATGGCCGGCGGCGTCCAAGATGATCCGCAAATTTGCGAATTTCCAATGGAAGCAATTCCATAATAAAAAATACGGTCACATTCTCAAGTTTCCATAAAGCCAAACCTAATACAAAAACCCGAGAATATGCAAATATCTATCTTTGGTCCGAAAATGAAACCACTTCCTTTCGCATCCTGATTTTCCTTGGCCATTTTTTGCTGACCTCCCGGGCATATACCGCCTTCGGCTTTATGCAGGATGGTACCTTGGATAAGATCGCAATCGGTCACGCCTATTTCGAAGGTGAGTTTTTTCAAGGCCGTGGACGATGATGGCATGTCCGCGTCCGATACCATCCTAATCAAGGCAAAACTGAACTGGACAAAGGTTACGGACCCGGCCGGTTTCCCACGCGGAAACCATTCAGCGGCTGTATTCAAAAATAAAATCTGGGTTGTCGGTGCGTACGAAAAGAGCGATATTCTTAGCTCTCAGGATGGAATTACTTGGACAAAACATGAGATTCAGAAACCCTTTTATCCGAACGCGCATTTTTTCCAGGTCACCGTCCACGCGGGTAAAGGTTGGTCCTGGGAAGATAATCAGGTATGGTTAAGCTCGGACCTTTCCACCTGGGGCAAAAGCACGGCCTCGGCCCCGTTCGTCGGAAGGCTTGCCCCAACAATACGCCGAATTGAAAGTTGAAAAGAGGGATTTGATTTTGAAAAACTTTATCATCGCAGCGTCTCTTTGCGGTATTGTCCTATCCGCCGTTTCGGCACAGCAGAAAGTGGACCCGAATTGGATCCAGGCAACCCCTGCTGCCGCATTCCCCGCCCGTTTTGATCCGGCAACCGTTGTGTTCAAAAACAAATTATGGGTCATTGGCGGCAGCCCCTACACTAGACCGGCGACAAGGGATATCTGGTCCTCTCCGGACGGAAAAGCGTGGGAACGCGTTACGGACTCGGCAGCCTGCCTGCCTAGGCAGGGTCATACCGCACTCGTATTTAAGGATCGGCTTTGGGTGATTGCGGGCGCGACCCCCAAGGGAGGGTCCGTTTTCTATTCGCGATCGGACGTTTGGAGTTCTTCGGATGGCGTGACCTGGGAAAAGGCGACCGACTCCGCTGCTTTTCCCACGAGGGTTTATCACGCTTCGTCGGTATTTAATGGCAAGATGTGGGTATTGGGGGGGGAGGACACGCGTAAAGTCGCCAAGAATCATGGCGACGCCTGGTATTCGGAGGACGGTTCCACCTGGACGCTTGCGAACGCCTCGGCTTTCTCGCCACGGGCCTTTCTAAAATCGGTCGTCTTCCAGAATAAGATCTGGGTCCTCGGAGGGCACGGCGGGGGCGCCTTGCCCAGGGATATCGCTTCATCCTCGGATGGAATCACCTGGGCTCCAGTCCAGGGAGTGACGGGCTTTGATCCGTCCAATCATTTTTTTCTTTCCACGGTCTATAGCGGCCAAGCATGGGTGCATGATCAGTTCAAGGTTTTGAATACCAGCGATATGGTCCATTGGAATACGGTTACGGCATCAGGCCCTTTTGCAAGATTGGGCCTTCTTGAATTGGACGGGAAGCTCTGGTCCATCGGCACCTTGACCAAAGGCACGGTAAACGTGCATCCCGTTTACAGCTTCTATTTCGGGCCCGCGCTTCCAAAAAGCGGCGGCAAGAAATGACGCAGAGCTTTTCTTATAGGGCGCCCGCACATGCGTGACACTCTATTTTGAATCAATCCCTTGATTTGCTTAAGGACCACACGCTGTTCGTTGGGCGGCAGTTAATCAAATAGCTCCTGCACCTTCACGGAGCGTTTTTTCTTGGCTACCCTGGCAGGCTTTGATGCCGGCTCGCCTTTAATTCCACCTGGCTAAGGCCTTGCTTTTGCCTGAGTTCTCGAATCCGCATCCCTATCCCTTAAAAATAGACCCGGTTTCGGGGATGATTTGCTGAATACTACGTTACGTAGTTTTTTAGGGTCGGCCGCAGGGCCTTGGAGCGCCCTCCGAGGGGGGAGGCGGGGTGGATTGGAGTAAGTACCTAGAATTGACCCCGATCAGGAAGTAGTTTTTAGGAACTTGAACAAGCTTTCGGACATGGGATGGCCCGCCCTTGTGATTTATGAATGCGAGTTACAGAACGGATGGGGTAATCAGCAACATCAAAATTTTTGTAGGATTAAAGAATGAAATGCATTGAGCTTTTTTCTGGCGCGGGAGGCTTGGCTCTTGGCTTGGACAAGGCGGGCTTTGATCATAGCGCGGTTGTTGAGTGGAATAAAAACGCCTGCGAAACTATTCGGGCCAATCAGAAAAGAGGCTTCAAGGCCGTTATGGACTGGCCTCTACACGAAATGGATGTCAGAAATTTTGACTACGGCCCACTCGCGGACCGTGTTGAGCTTGTCGCCGGCGGGCCCCCATGTCAGCCATTTTCCCTTGGCGGCAAACATAGGGCTTATTTGGATGAACGCGATATGTTTCCCGAAGCCGTGCGGGCATTAAGAGAAGTCAGGCCCAAAGTTTTCATTTTTGAAAATGTTAGGGGATTAATCCGACCCACCTTCGCAAAATATTTTGAGTACATCATACTGCAATTCACCTACCCAGAACTCTGCCCAAAGAAAAAGGAAAAATGGCTCGATCACTTGGCGCGATTGGAAAAATATCATACACAAGGAAAAGTCTCCGGTCTTAATTACCGCGTGGTCTTCCGGGTTTTGAATGCTGCGGACTATGGCATTCCGCAAAAGCGCGAGCGCGTAATTATGGTGGGTTTTAGAGGCGATCTCGGCGTGCAATGGTCCTTTCCAGAGGCCACCCATTCAAATCAAGCCTTGATGCTTGATCAGTGGGATACCGGGGATTATTGGGAACGTCACGAAATTTCCAAGAGACGTCAGCCATCAATGCCCGCCGGAATTAAGGAACGCGTTGAGTTTTGGAGAACCCAATTGGAATCGGTGGAGTCCAAGCCTTGGCTGACGGTTCGAGATGCGATTAGTGGCCTTCCGAATCCAAACAAGCGGAACTCTCAAAGCGCGCTAAACCATCATTTCATGCCTGGAGCCAAAGTCTATCCGGGTCACACTGGAAGCCCACTTGATTTGCCGGCAAAAACATTAAAGGCCGGTGATCATGGCGTACCAGGGGGTGAAAACATGCTTGTTCTTCCCGACGGCAAGGTACGGTATTTCACAGTGCGCGAAAGTGCGCGCCTGCAAACTTTCCCGGATGAGTATGTATTGGAAGGCTCCTGGACCGAAGCCATGCGCCAGCTTGGGAATGCGGTTCCGGTGGAGCTGGGAGCCGTTGTTGCAACAAGCGTACTGAAACAGCTTAAAACCAAATAAGAGACTCCGTGGACATAGAAAAGCCTTATAACCCTCTCGACAAAGTAAACCTGGGAGTGAGCGTGGCGGACGCCATGCTCATCAAACCGGCTGTACCACTACCCCCGCCAATGTTCAGGGGGGCGGGGATTTATGCGATCTATTACACAGGCTCCTTCCCTCTGTACAAAAAGATTTCCGCCCTTAACCAGAAGAGCAAATTCGATCATCCCATTTATATCGGCAAGGCCGTTCCTCCAGGAGCCCGAAAGGGGGGGGTGCTCGGCGAGTACAAAGGAACTGCATTGTCTGGGAGAATGAAAGAGCACGCCGACACCATTCAACAGGTTAAGAACCTCAACCTTAACGACTTTTTCTGTCGCTACCTTGTGGTGGAGGATATCTGGATCCCCCTCGGCGAAACACTCCTCATTGAAAAGTTTCAGCCAATCTGGAACAGCAAGCTAAGCGGATATGGAAACCATGATCCCGGCGGCGGAAGGCACGGACAGAAAAAATCACCGTGGGACACAATACACCCCGGTCGTCCGTGGGCGGACAAATTAAAAGGAGTCGAGCTTTCCGCAGATATAATTGAGGAAGGCACGACCCGCTTTATTGAGGACTACGTCAGATCGATATCTCCAAGCTTGGATCAATCACATCCTCCTAGATTGTCGCATTCCTAAGCGGGGGTCGAAAAAAGGCCCTATGACGGGAATCGGCATGAAATCGGATTCGGAAGCCCTGGTTTTCGATCTGGCCTGAACCACGTTCCAATCGGTTTATGATTCCCTGAATTTCCGCAAACCCGGCCGACTTCCGATACCGCCCATGCAAAGAAATTGCCTCCCCCGGGGGCCGAAACGTACTTTGCCTTCAGAGTCAGTAACATGGATTTGGGATGTAACGGCCGGGCTTCGGATCGGCTACCGGGAAAGGCCACATTCTGAGCAGTCCAAGGAATCCGCCCCTTCCCCCAGGGGATGAATTTCCACTCTTGATGAGGAACGTCAAGGACTATGCCATCGTCATCATCGATGACCAGGGCAGGGTCACGGATTGGAACACCGGCGCCGAATCCATTTTGGGGTACACCCGGGATGAAATTTTGGGCAAACCGGCGGCCATCCTGTTCACTCCCGAAGACGCGGCCAGGAATGCTCCCGTCATGGAAATGGAACGCGCGCAAAGGGACGAGCGGGCCGTGGACGAACGGTGGCACATGCGCAAGGACGGGTCGCGCTTATGGGCTTCGGGAATGCTCTATCCGCTCCTGGACGGGGTAGGAATGCTCCACGGTTACGTGAAGATCCTGCGTGACTCCAGCGAAGAAAGACACGCCGCCGATACTCTTTTCGAATCCGAAAAAAAACTGGAACTCGTCCTCGAGAACATGAAGGGCCACGCCCTGTTCATGATGGATACGCAAGGGCGGATCGAAACTTGGAACAAGGGGGCCGCCTGGCTGCTGGGATATGAGGCCCGGGAAATACTGGGCAGGCATTTCACCATCCTGTTCACGGAAGAGGATATCGATGCGCGAGCGCCCCTGGTGGAGTTGGCCAAGGCCAGGGAAGATGGCAAGGCGGAGGATGAGCGCTGGCATAAACGCAAGGACGGCTCCTTATTCTGGGCGTCCGGAACCTTGACCCCTTTGTCCAATCATGAAGGGACTTTCCGCGGCTATATCAAGGTCCTGCGCGACGCCACCGAGCGCAAACGAGACGAGGACGCGCAGAAGATGCAGTCCATCGGGAGGCTCGCCGGCGGCATGGCCCATGATTTCAACAACCTGCTGACCACCATTAGCGGATACAGTGAGTTGCTATTGGCTTCCCGGAACCTGGACAAGACGACGCGCTCCGGCCTTGAGGAAATCCGCGAGGCCGGGAACCGGGCCGCCGCCTTGACCCGCCAATTGCTGGCTTTCGGAGGTAGGCAGGTTCTTGAACCCCTGGTGCTGAACCTCAACGAATTGATCGGTGACCTGGAAAAGCTGATCCGCAGCACCTTGGGCGAGGGCATCCAGCTCAATATCGAAACGGATCCGGGCCTCGGGCAGATCCTGATGGATCCCTCGCAGATTGAGCCGATCCTACTCAACCTGGCCTTGAACGCCCGGGATGCGATGGCCAATGATGGGCAGGTCATGATCCGGACCGCGAACCTGGATCTCCTCGATAAGGAGCAGGCGGCCAACCTATCCCTGAAACCCGGCCATTACGTGCTGCTGACCTTCAGCGACACGGGAAAAGGCATGGACGCCCAGACCAGGGCCAAAGCCTTCGAGCCATTCTTCACCACCAAGAGAATGGGGGCGCGTCCCATCGGCCTGGGGCTGTCCTGCGTCTATGGAATCCTCCGGCAAAGCGGAGGTACCATCATGCTTAAAAGCAGATACGGTGAGGGGGCCGAATTCAGCATCTATTTCCCTGCGGCGGTCATCGTCCCATCCTGGACGGCCCATGCAGGAGAACGGAAAAGAATCTGACCGAAGTGCGCGGATCAGTACGGTAACTCAACCTTTCAAATACATGGGGATCGATCATTTGTAAAAGATTCCAATCAATCGTCGTAAAATCGACACGGACGACCTAGCTTTTTGAGTCCAATCCGGATTCCGGGTAAAAAGGTCCTGGGACCGTACTGGCGCCGTACCGGGAGGTTCAGGTAACGAAAAAGTTACTGGCTCCCGGGCCGACCGACGGAAGGTCTTCGGATGCGGAAGGGTGGGAATGCCCGCAGCGCGGTATTATGGATTCTATCCCGCATCGAGGAGATTCTTATGGACGAAACCCTGAAGACCGCAGCCCACCGGAAACCCGGGCATCCCGTGGATCCGCTCTTCCCCGCCCGTTGGTCCCGGCGCGCCATGTCCGGGGCGCACCTTTCCAGGGAAACCCTTATGACCCTTTTCGAGGCGGCCCGCTGGGCTCCATCCTCCTTCAACAACCAACCCTGGCGGTTCGTCTACGCCGCGCGCGGGACCGAAGCCTGGCCTCGCTTCCTCGACCTGGTGACACCCAGGAACAAATCATGGTGCCAGGGCGCGGGGGCGCTCATCATCATCGTTTCCAAGCACACCTTCGACGCCGACGGCCGACTCTCGAAGACGCACTCCTTCGACACCGGCTCCGCGTGGATGAGCCTGGCCGTGCAGGCGAACATGCTGGGACTGACCGCCAGAGGGATGGAAGGGTTCGATTACGGCAGGGCCATCGACGAGGTGGGGTTACCTGACGGTTACTCCGTGGAGGCGATGTGCGCGGTGGGATATCCCGCCCCCGCGGACGTCCTGCCCGAAGATCTGCGCGCCAAGGAGATTCCGACAGGCCGCAGGCCCCTTGCGGAAACAGTTTTTGAAGGCCGATTCCCCGATAGCGCCTGACCCGGGGCCTTTTCCCTTTAAAAGTTTTCCCCAATTTCCTGGGGACAGATCCCGGCGCGACCGTGGGATATCCACAACGGATGGTTCTCGATATTGCCGAATTCTTTCAAATTTAGAAGCGGTTCCCGCCCAAAAAATGGCTTTATCCACAGGTTGATAAACGTTTTCAACAGCCTGTTGATAGGTTTTCGGCCAATTTTTTGAAGTCGCGGAACATTTTCTTGTGGTGATCCGAAAATAAGGGAATGGTAAGATAACGGATAGATAACCCTATGGCAGACGTCCTTTTAAGCTACCTCCAAACGCGAAACCCGACCGCCGGCGATACGAAGCTGGCATCCGGAGCCGAGCCTGCGTCGTGGACGGTCCCTGCCGGGCTTCCCGGCACCGGCCATCCTGGGGTGGAATCGGATCGCGTTGTCAAGTCGACCCTTCCTTATCCCTTGAGCGGACTCTTCGCCTTGGTGGACTCCTATCAGGACTACCCGGACAGCAGCAAGGAACTCGCCGAGTTCCTGAAGAACCTGTGCGGCCGGTATCCTCTCGAAGAACTCATGATGCAAGTCGTGCAGGCGCGCTTTCCGCGGGTATGGATGGAGCGGTTCCTCTTCATCCTCCTGGAGGTCCAGCCCTCCGATTGGCAGACTGCGGCCTACGTCCTGCAGTTCCGGTACCTCAAGCGCCTGCTTCTTAGGGTGGAGCGCAAGACGCCGCTCAACGCCGTGGAGTCGAGGCTGGCCCGAGAACTGATCTCGGCGTTATGTCTGACCCGTTTCCTCGACTTCGATCCCTATTGCCGTCACGCCGGGGACACCTTCAGAACCATGCAAGCCGGCCGGATTCCGGTTTCGGGGGACGTGGGACTGTTGGTGTACCTGATTCGCAGCGAATGTACTGCCATGGGCGAACGCAAGAATTGGCTGGAGTCGGATCTCGGTGCCGGCGATCCAGACTCGGTGGCCCGCCTCTCTCCCCATCTCAAGATCCTGGAAGAGCGCATGCACAATGCCCAGCAACTGGCCCAGCGGATCGGCGCCTACGGGCCCATCCAGAATGCGCCCATGGGGCTTGAAAAGGCGATGGGGCCGTTTTTCTTCTCCCATCTCAAGGAATGCCTGCTCAAGACCCCTTCCCTGGCGAGATTCAGGGAAACCTTGGAACTGCAACAGACCAAGCGCGTCCCCACCCGGGATCTCATCGCCCTTTCCACCCTCAGCCGCTGGCTGATGGAAGCACGCGGCGCTCCGGCCGGTCCCCTGGAATGGGTGCGCATGGCCCTGGAAGCCTATGATCGTGGACATTTCCGCTTGGACGTGGCCGGTGGCCTGCCCGCCGTGGAAGTACTGCTATCGGAAGCGAAAGTAGAACGGGAAGGCACCCTCGTACTGGGCAATTTCGGGGAGAATCCCTATACGTCGTGGATCGCCCGGGACGACCTGACCCGTCCCTTCCGCAGCTCCAACCCCGATCGCATCGGTCCGGACCTACGCTCCCTGGTGATGAACAACCTCCATCGCGACAATATCGTCCTGAAGCTGCTCGACAACGTCAAGGTTTACGGGACCCCGGGCTTGGTTGAAGCCATCGTGGAAGGCAGCCGCTCGTCTCAGGTCCATGCCAAGATCGCAGGCCGTGGCGAGCTCCATACCGGCAGCGCCAATGGGCGCGTCGCGGTGGCCCTGCTGCGCAGCCAGGTTTCCATCCCCGCCTCCCTGATCCGGTCGCTCATCCATTCCTCCATCGTCGCCTTTTCGGAGGTCAAGTTGCTTTATCGCGGGCGTTCGGCCTTGCGCCAAGACGTCGTGGAAGAGTTGCACAACTTTCTCATGCAGGCTTACGCCGTCTGAACCCCATCGGCGCATTTTCGGCGGGGAAATCCCGGCGAATTGTGCTATTTTGTGTGGGTAGTGGCGTGTGGATCGGTCGGACCGGCCTCCGGAGGAACATCATGGACACTTCCAACCCTTCGCAACCCAAAGGGAGGCGATCGGGCCTGAGGGACAAAGTCGTATCCCTGGGGCGCGAAGTGTACTGGATTTCCATTTCCGCCAGGGACGACGCTAAACCCTTCGGTTCCAGGCGCGGCGGCGAAACCGTCCTCAACGATCGGGGGAAGGCCCTGGCTACCAGTTGGCGCGAACTCGCCGGTCTCCGTCCGTCCTTGGAAGCCGACGCCGTGATCATCGGACCGCGCCGTATCCAGGGCCTTCTCATCCTTTCCAGCAAAAGCCCGGACGCCGTGAGCCTGGCCGATGCCGTCAAGCTGTTCAAAGTCCTTTCCGCGCTGCGTCTGGCGCAGCTGGGCAAGACTGCGGAAGCCGTCCGTAACCTCTCCGTTTCCGGCGCCGGCGCGCCGGCCGGAACAGCCACGCGCGGCGGGAAGGCTCCCGCCGCCTTGTGGAAGAAGGGATTCGTGGAAAAACCGATCACAGGATCCGCCGAACTGGCGGAAGCGCGCAAGGCCCTTAAGGCCCTGCACGCGCGTTAGCGCCCCGCATTATGGGAAGAGTCACCCTTACCATCGTATCCCAGGACAAGGACCAATGCTACCTTCAGGCATTGGCGAAAAGTCCGTCCTATTCTGCCGTCACCAGTTTCAATTGCCTCAGCAAGAACTTGGTCGAATTCGGCAAGGCCATCAAGGGCTTTCCCTCCACGGCCACGGAAAAAGAGGAATTCACCATCGGCGCCGGCATGGGCCGGGCGGAGTTCTCTTTTCAGACCGTTCCCACCACCGGGCTCTGCGAACTGTGGGTGCGCATCAAGGGGCTACACGAAGAGGACGGCCAGATAGCGGAAGCGTTCTTCCCCATCGATTACCTGGAACCGGCGGCCATCGAGTCCTTTTCCCGTGACCTGATCAAGATGGGCACCGGACACAGCAAATCCGCTGAACTCAAGAACCAGTTCGAAAAAGAAAAGGCCTAGCCGCTCGAGGCAGACGGTGAAGCGCATGGTCAAATGGGCCCTCGCCCTGTTCTTCACGGTGGCGGGGGCGAACCATTTCTTCGCGCCGGAATGGTACTTGAAGATCATGCCGCCCTTCCTGCCCTGGCATCGCCCGCTGGTCTACCTGAGCGGCGCCCTGGAAATGGCCCTGGGCCTGGCCTTGCTCTCGCCGCGCCTGGAACGGAAGGCCGGCTGGGGACTGGCCGCCCTGCTGCTCGGCGTCTTCCCGGCCAATGTCCACATGGCCCTCCATCCGGAAGCGTTTCCCGCCTTCAAGCCTCTGACGCTGTGGTTGCGCCTGCCATTGCAGTTCGTCTTGATCGGGCTGGTGTTTTGGAGCGCTCGGGCCCCTAGGAAGGCGGACTGAAATGTTTTCCAGGAACCACTTTCCTTGGCCTCGACCGTCCCGAGGAAAGAGGGGAACGATCCCATAAGTTTGAGGCCGCCGAATTCGGGCTAGGCCCGTAATCGCGGCGCGGGCACAGCCGGGGAAGCCTCGGCTTAAAGGCCGGGCAGCCGGATGAACATCCCCAAGGAGAGGATCGCCACCACGCTCAGGATGAGCACGAAGGCGTAGTTCCAGCGCAGGTCCGTTCCCGCCGCGCGCCCATGGGCGTTTTCCGCCGAGGGGGATTGCAGCCACATCGCGCGGATGATCTGGAAATAGAAGTAGAACGAAACGAGCCCGGCGCATACCGAGAGAATAACTACCCAGAAGGTCATGGGAGGCAGGTCCGCTTCCGGGCGCAAGGCCTCGAGCACCACGCCGAACTTGGCCGCGAAACCCGCGGTGAGCGGAATGCCGGCATAACTGAACAAAATGATGGTCATGGCCAGGGCCAGCCATTTGTTGGTCTTGCCCATGCCGGCCAGATCCGAGAGCTCGTCCACGTCGGCCTTCTTACTGCTCATGGCCATGAAGGCGGCCCAGGTTCCCAGGGTCATGATGCCATACGTGCCCAGATAGAACACCACGATGGGCACGGAGTTGACCAGGATGCCGAGCAGGATGAAGCCCGCGTTTACGACGGCGGAATAGGCTACAAGGCGCTTGAGGTTGGTCTGGACGATGGCCTGCAGGTTGCCCATGACGGCGGAGAGGGCCGCGCCCACCAGCAGCACGGGCTTCCAGAGATCGGAGAGCGGCTCAAAGGCGCCCCACAGCAGCATGCCCAGCATGCCGAACACGGCGACCTTCACCGGAGAGGAGATGATGGCCAGGGAAGCCAGGTTGGTGCCCTGGTACACGTCCGGGAGCCAGCTGTGGAAGGGTGCGACGGCCACCTTGAACATCACGGCACCCATCAGGAAGGCCAGGCCTATCTTGGCCAGGGTAAGGTCCGCGGTCGTACCCGCCTCGACGGCACGCGCGAGCTTGTCATGGATTCCCGCCAGGTGGATTTCCCCGGTGGCTCCGTAGATAAAGGACAGGCCCAAAAGGAAGAGAACGCTGGTGAACACCCCCAGCAGCAGGTATTTCATGCCCGCTTCGTTGGAACGCGGATCCTTGTGAGCGAAACCGGCCAGCACGTACGAGGGGATGGAGACTAGCTCATAGGCGATGAACAAGGTGGCGATGTCCCCCGCCAGGCACAGGTTGACCATGCCCAAGGCCGTGGCCAAAACCACCATGCGCCAGTCGGCGCCCTGGATGCGGACCTTGTCCAGATATTCCTCGGATAGCACCATGGCCACGGCCGTGAGGCCCAGGCAGAGATAGGCTACGACCTTGCCCACCGGAGTGACGCGGATGGCGCCGCCGAAATATTGGGCCCCTTCGGGCAGGAAGATCCAGATGGCCACGGCGCAGGCGCAGAGGCTGATGATGGAAATGATGGACGAAAGCCCTTCCTTCTGGGAGGGCCGCAGCGAGGCCAGCACCAGCAGAAAGACGAAGCCGCCGACTAGGGGTAATTGCGTGAGCAGGTAGGGATTCATGGCAGGCCCGCCAGGCCGGAAGCGGCCCCGATGGTGAGGATGGACTTTTCCACCGGCTGGATGAACAGCATGGGATAGAGCCCGAGCACCAGCCACAAGGCGATGACGCCCAAGGCCAGTCCGGTCTCGTAGACGGAGAGGTCGGCGGCCTGGGTGAAACCCATGGCCTCCTTGGCCTTGCGGTTGCCCAGGAAAATCTTGTGGAAGGCCCGCACCAGGGCCGCGGCGCCGATCAGGGCGCCGACCGAAGCCAGGAAGGTGATCCAGGGCGAGGAGCGGAAGGCCGCGAACAAAACCAGGATTTCCCCGGCGAAGTTGCTGAAACCGGGAAGACTGGCGGAGGCGAAGATGGCGGTCAGAAGCACGGCGGCAAGTCGGCGCTGTCCGGTCCTAAGGCCACCCGTGGACGAGAGCAGCGGGCTTTCCCCGGTGGTGGAGATACGCGCATCGAAGGCGAAGAGGGCGGCCATGATGAGGCCGTGGTTGAAGACCTGGAAGATGGCGCCGGTGAGGCCGGTGGTGGCGACATCTCCGCCGGCCGCGAACACTCCCAAAGCGACCAAGCTCAGATGCGACAAGGAGGAGTAGATGAGGATATCGATGAGGCGATCCTGGGCGAGGCACAGCAGAGCCCCGTAGACGGCGCCCATCACGCACAAGGTCTGCAGATAAGGGGCGAGGTAGGCGATCTCATTCCGGAAACCCGGGGCCAGGACGAGGATGAGACCGAAGGCGCCCATCTTGGACATGAGGGCGGAGAGGACGGCCCTGCATGCGGGGGCGGAAACGTTGTAGGTATCGCGCAGCCAGCCGTGGAAGCCAAGCAAGGGCAGCTTGACCGCGAAGGCCAGGGCGAACCCGCCGAAGATCCACCAACGGGTGGAAACGGGAAGGGTGTTCACGATGGCGGCGATTCCGTTGACGCCCGGATCCTTGCCGGCGGCGGCGCACAGGGCGATGATGGAGACCAGCATGGGCAGGCTGCCCACCAAGGTGAACAGGAAAAAGCGGACCAGAGCGCCGTAAACGGATCCGGAGTGGATATTGGCGCGGCCATGCATGCCGATCCAGAAATACGCCCCCAGCAGGGCCGTTTCCCAGAAGAGATAGAAGAGCAGCAGGCTGTCGGAGATGAAAACCCCGGCCAGGCTCAAGGTGAGCAGATTGGCGGACACGTAATAGGAGGGACCGTAACGGCCGTCCTGGTCCCGCAGCCAGGTGAAAATCAGGGGCAGGCAAAGTCCCATCAGCAAAAGAAAGGGTGCGTTGCGGCCGTCCAGGAAAAGGGTGGGCTCGATCAGAAGATGGGTCACGCCCAAGGGCATGCCTTCGCCGCGGAGGACGAGCCCCTCCGGCACCGACATGGCCATCAGGGAGATCCAGACGAGGAATGCGCCGTAGACCCATTGGAACACCAGGGCCGCGCGAGCGTGCATCAGGTTACGGGCCTTGCCTGGGCCGCCCTTCGTGGGCGCCGCCCCATGGAGAATCATGGCTCCCAGGGGAAGCAGGATGGCGAGCGGAAGAAAGCCGGCGAATGCGTACACGGTCAATTCCCTCCCAGATAGAAGGCCAGGATGAAAACGGCCATCAGGACCGCTATCGCATATTGATGCGCCTTGCCGGTTTGCAGGCGGCGGAGCGCCAGGGAGAAGCCCTGGCCCAGCCATCCCGCGAGGGTGATGATGCCGGTGAAGATGTTTTCCAGAACCAGGCGGGACAGATAGGCCGCCCCCTTCAATGGCGCCACGACCGCGACCGCATAGAGGTCGTCGAAATAGAATAGGCGAGACAAGGGGCCGTAGGCTCCCAGACGCAGGGGCTTGAGGCGGGCCAGCAGGCTCTCACGGAGCTTGCCGCGCGAAAAAACCACGAAGCAGACCACGGCGAGCACCAGGTTGACGATCAGGAAGGGGAGCACGTGATCGAGGTGGGGCCCCTCCGGCTCGGCCGCGCCGCCGGTAATGGCGGACCAGACGAGGCCTTTGCCGCCGAAGGAAGGCGAGGCGGAGAACCAGCCGAAGATCGGTGCCGCCAGGGTCAGGATGCCGAGCACGAAGAGAATGGCCGGGCTCGTCTCCTTGATCACGCCGTGATGGCCTCCGTGCGAAGGGGCGTGATCACCGGCGTTCGAGGCGAACGCTTGAACCGGCTTGGGAATTGCCGGCCCGACTGCATCGCTGCGCAGGTACCCATAAAGGCGGAAGAGATAGAGCACGGAAAGCGTTTCCACGGCGATGACGATCCAATGGACCACATGGCCAGGAAGGGTGAAGCCGAAGCCATGGAACTCGGCCCGCTCCAAGGCCCCGAGCACCGCTTCCTTGCTGAAGAAACCGGCGGCCAGAAAGGGCAGCAGGCCCGCGCCGCCGATGCAGCCGATGAGAAAGGCGATGTTGGTGATGGGAAGCTTTTTGAGCACGCCTTTGAGGTTGCGCACGTCCTGCTCATGGTGGGCGGCGATGATCACGCTGCCGGCGGCGAGGAACAGTAGGGCCTTGAAGAAGGCGTGGCCGAACAGGTGCAGCAGGCCCGCCCCGGTCGAGCCGGCCGCCAAGGCCAGGAACATTAGGGCGAGATTGGAGAGGGTGGAATAGGCGAGGATTTTCTTGATGTCCGTCTGCACCAGGGCCAGCACCGCACCCAGGACCAGGGTGACTAGGGCGCAGATTGCGACCAGCAGGCGCGCTTCCGGAGAAACGGCGTACAGCCAATCCAGACGCGCGAGCAGGTAGATGCCCGCTGTGACCATGGTGGCGGCGTGGATGAGGGCGGAGACGGGAGTGGGGCCCGCCATGGCATCGGCGAGCCAGACGTGCAGGGGAGCCTGTGCGGACTTGGCGAAGGCGCCGCCGAGCAGGAAGAAGGCGGCCATGGCGGCCTTGCCGGAGTGGATACTCGCCAGGCCCGGGCCGTGCTGGGCCAGTTCGGAAAGGGATACGGTGCCGAACAGGGAGAAGATCGAGAATACCCCCAGCAGGAAGAACACGTCGCCGATGCGGTTCACGAAGAAGGCGCGGAAGGCGGCCAGGGGCACCTCCTCCTGTTGCCAATAATGCCCGATGAGCAGGTAGGAGCAGAGGCCCACGCCTTCCCAGCCCAGGAAGATGAGCACCAGGTTGTCGGCCAGGACTAAAGTCAGCATGGATGCCACGAAAAGATTCAGGCTGGCGAAGAACCGGCCCTGTTCCTTGTCGTGCCGCATATAACCGATCGAATACACCGTAATCAAAAATCCGAAGAACGTGACCAGCAGGCACATGCACAGGGATAGGGAATCCAGGCGCAGGTGAAGGCCGGCCTGGAAGGCCTGGGTCGCAATCCAAGGGCCGGTATCGAAGTCAACGGGCTGTCCGCTCCCGAACACACCAGTGCCGCAGAAGGTTAGGACGATGGCCAGGGATCCGGCCACGGCCGCGCTCGCCAGGCCTCCGATGGCGTTATAGGGCAGACGTCCCGCGAAAAGGGCGAGAAGCAGGGCGGAAACGGCGGGGATGGCGGGAATCAGGAGCAGCAGGGCCGGGTTCATCAGATGCGCTCTCCCAGGTGGGCGATTCGTTCCCGGGTGATATCGTTGTAATTCTTGAAAAGCACGATGATCATGGAAAGTCCCACGGCCGCTTCCACGGCGGCGACACCTATTGAGAGCATGTACAGGTAATGGCTGGCTTCCACGGTGCCCCAGCGGAAATAGTTGAACGAAACCATGGAGAGGTTCACGCCGTTCAGCATCACTTCTACGGAAAGCAGGATCATGATGAGGCTGCGCCGGCGGAAAACTCCATAGCTGCCGATGAGGACGAGCAGGATGGAAAGGACCAGGCAATTCGGCAGATTGAAAAGGGACATGCTATTTCCTGTCCAGGGCCGCTTCGCGCTTGACGACGGGAAGGGCCTCGGTGGGACGGGTGGTGATGGAGTCTTCCTGGTTGTCGGCCGGGGCGCTTTTGCGCCGGGAGAAGTTCAGGGCCGCGATGATGCCGACCAGGATGAGGAAGGAGATCAACTCGAATGAGACGGTCAGGGGATTGTTGGCCGGGTCTTCGAAGAGGAGAGCGGCGATGGAGGCGAGATCCCCGAATCCCAGCTTGGAAACGGGAGTCACGGAAACCCGGGATGCCGCGCTGTAAACTAGGGGAATGATCATCGCCCCGGCCAAGCCCACGAAGGCAAGCCCAATCAAGGCCCCTCGGATTCCGGTATACGGGGTTTCGGCGGCTCCGCCGATGGGGGACTCCCCATCCTTGGGAGAAGGGTTGATCATCATGATGACAAAGGTGAACAACATCATGATCGCGCCCGCATATACGAGGATTTGCAGAATGCCCACGAAGGAGGCCTGCAGCAGGATATAGACCAGGGAGGTGGGCAGAAAAGATAGGATGAGCACCAGGGTTGCCCGGACGGGATTCTTGATGAGGACCACGGCCATGGAGCTCAGGAGGATGACAACGGCGGAGAGGGCGAAGGTGATTTCGATGACGGGTGAAACTGGCACGATTCCCTGACCTTATGGAGGAAGGCCTTCCCTTCGGAAAAACCTCGAATTCCGGCAGGAATTTAGAAAGAATCCCAGGGAAAATAAAGGCGGGAGCGTATACCTTGATGGACCGCGGCGGCCGTTACGCTGGACGGAATCGGGTAGTTTCCATCGGAACGTCGGCCGCCGCGGGAGCGGAGATCAAAAGGGTTCGGGAAGGGACTGGACCCAGGAGATAATTTTGGACTCCCTGTGAGTCTGCTCGAATACGGGTTTTTCCTCCCGGGCTGGTATGGAAATGGGAAAACTCAGGGTGAAGATGAGGCCTTGACCGGCCGCAGTGCCGTTCTTGGTCCGTGCCTTGATGGTGCCGCAATGGTTTTCCACGATGGACTGAACGATGAACATGCCCAGTCCGCGGCGGGCGGGTCCTTCCTTGGTGGTGAAGAAGGGCGTGAAAATCCGGCCCAGGTCATCCCGGGCGCAACCCTTGCCGTCATCCTCGACGCGGACCAGCAGAGTGTTTCCATCCCGGCGGATGGTCGTATGCATTTGTTGCGCACCGGCTTCCAGGGAATTGGCGTAAAGGTTCAGGAACACCTGTTCAAGTCGGCCCGGATCCCCGAGCAGAGTGGGCGCATCCGCCTGAATATCCCAAGTGAATCCATGGGAATTCTTGTGAAAATGGGTTTTCATACAGAACCTGGCTACATCCCCCATCTGTACACCCCAGACCAACGCGCACCCCGTGGCGTCCGGAGCCTTGCCCATGGTGCAAGTGAAAGATTCGAGCTTTTCCACAACGCGATCGATCCTGTCGATGATATTCCGGTCGCGGCCTTGGATGCGCTGGCGCAATAGCCGGGCGCTCCCCTTGAGGGTGCAGAGGTAGTTTTTCATTTCGTGGCCCAGCAGGGCCGCATTCCCATCCCGATCCACTTCCGATGGTCGCATGGCCCAGAACTTTGGGTCGGAGCCCGGCTCCCGGCGGAGGATCGACCCTTTTGTCTTCGCCACCACCGAAAGGCCGGTCACGGCCATTCCCAAGGCGAAAGCCATTGAAAGGACCATGCTTGGGTTGCCGTTTCCACTCCACCAAAAGCCCAGATAAGCCGCGAAGGCGCCCAAGGCTGCGTAGAACAATGCGGTTGTCGTCTTTTCCACTGACATCATTGCAAATCTATTCCTTGAGTGAGCCTGTTTCTGTCCCAGCTCCCCCACTTTCCGCTCTTTTTTCGAGAGCAGGAAGCATGGTTCCCGTTCATTTCCATTGGACGTATCAGGATCCCGAATCCAGGACAACAATCCTTAGTTCGGGATTCGAAAAACCCGACCGTATCGTGATGATGGGGCTTTCCGGAGTCTACGTTGAAAGAGGAACGGGAAGGGGACGGCATGGAGAACTCTCATTGCAAAAAGGGGGCCCGTTTTTGAATAAATTGAAATGCCAATCCAATCAACATTTTCCCCCAATTATCCAGAGTTACGAAAAGGATGCATGGGGTTGAAGGGATTCCCAGGGCCCGTCGGTCAGGCTTTACGCATCAATGTCCGCGCGCTGCGCAAAGTTTGGAGGAGGTTTGGAGGAGCCAGCTCAGGAATCGACGGGCATTCCGTTCCAGGTTTCCGACCCAGCCCCTTGTCGCAGCGCCCTTGTCAGGGAGGAGGGGCGATGACCAGGGTCTTCAATTTGACCGAGACGCCGCCTGACTTGTCCCTGATGGTAAGCCTGATTCCGACCGATCCCGGGGCGGTGCAAGGATAGACGAGGGTGTCCCTGCCGGCGGCGAGGTCGGACCCGGGAAGCACCCGCAGGGAATCGACGAGCCTCAGGGAATCCTGGGCTTCCCCCAGGGTCCAGTTGAAACGATCCGCTGGATAGATACCGCCGCTGAATTCTCCGATGAGACGGGCGGTATCCCCTACCGCAAAGTCCCTGACCGCATCCGCGAACCGGAGATTGAGATCGGCTCCCCGGGTTATCGTTTCCACGTTCGGGAGCGATTTCGAATACTCGCTTTTTTTTCCATCTCTTTTCACGCAGGCGACCGCGTACAACAAGTCCTTGCGGAAAAGCGAGACCGGGGCGCCGCCGAACGGGATATCGTAAAAATCCGAATCCGATTCACCGACCTCGAAAAGCCTGATGACCGCCGGATTTTCGATGTCGATGCGGCGCACTGAATAGTTGAACACTTCCAATCCTTCCGGCTTGGACCACGAAACCCGTACCACACCTGTTACGGGATCCTTGGTGACCGCCACTGATTGCGGAGCGGGAACGAACACATCCTTACCAGTGTTGGTCAGGGTAATGGTCAGCGTGGGAGTGGAATCGGAAACCTTGACAATTGCTTGTCTAGAGTAGTGATCGTAGAAATCCTTCCGGCAGTCGATGTCGAAAGAACCGTCGGGAAGGCTGAATTTGAAAATGCCGTTGCTTTCGGTGATAGATACCAGGGGAGTCCCTTTCACGGCGCAGCTGGCCCCTACGATCGCCTGCCCCGTCGATCTTTCCCTTACAATGCCCACTACCGCCTTTTTGGGTTTGAGGCTCACATTGAAAACCAGGCGATCGGTGTATTTACTGACGGAGAATGAATCCCCTATCGCAGCATTGTCGTCGACAAAGTCGTTCGCCCAAAGGTCATAGTCCCCGAAGGGAATGCTATCGAATTTAAAATGTCCCTTATCGTCGGTAGTTCTATGGAAAAATGCATCCCCTTGCGAGGATGACGGATTTGCGAACGAGTCGCGCTTTACCAAGGCCGAGTAGTCTTTCCGGACCAGATATACGCTCGCCCGTGCCGCCGCCGCCCCGTCTTCCGAGACCACCTTACCGGCGACGATTTCATAGGGGTCCTGGACTTCGGTCCCGGTGCAACCCGACAAGGAGAGGACAAACGCGAAAAACGCAGCCAGCCCAAGCCAACCGCCTCGCGATCTTGCGGGATTTCCCCCTTTAAATACCATCCCCCTCCGCCTTTTCAATCCGGGTCACAGGAAACAACTGGAAATTGAACTGATAGACGCGGTCGGCCTTGGTGCCGTTTTCCGACAGCGCCAAAAGGTACATCCGCAGATTCTTGATAGCCAGTTTGGCTTTCCGGATCTTGTCGCCTGTAAGCGGAAGCGTGAGGGTGGAAAATCCCTTTTGGTCGGGAGGAAACACATCCAGGGCGCGGATGGCCAGCTCCAGGGTGTTACGGTGGAAGTTGGCGACATTGAGTCCGTTGAAGCCGCCTCCCGTGCTGATATTGGCCGTGGCCGGCCGCCAGACTCCCTGGGCGTCCTGGGCGATAAACCCAAGTTCCGAGAGCAGTTCGATGGCTTTCTTCGCATCCTTGGGCGCGATGGGCGGGTCCAGGCTTTTGGCCAGGGACTTGTAGTCGTCCTTGAAGGGCGCGTAATGGAGGAGCTCGCGAATGGCCGAGTAATGCCACTTGCTGAAGTATTCGTATTTCTCCGGCTCAAGCACGTCGAACTTGACCTTACCGCTGGTCATCATCTTTTCGTAGAAACGGTTCTTCTCTTCCAGGGTCTTCGCCTGGTTGAAGCTGACCAGATTGAGGAAGTACTCCTCTTCCTCCTTTGACAGTTTCAGGGCCTTGGCGAACTTGAGCATGAAGGCGCCAGACAGGTTTTTCTTCCCAGCCAGCACATCCGAAAAGTATCCGGAAGAGCTGAACCCCACCTTCATGGTGAAATAACGGTGGGAAAACTTGGCGTCTTTCGCCTTCTGTTCCTCGTAGTAGTCCTTGAGGAATTTGCGGTAGTCGGTATAGGCGAATAAATCTGTCATGGCTGGTCCCGAAGCATTCGGGCTCCTCCAAAGTATATCCTAAGCCTGGGTTTTCAGGGAGGCGCTGGGGGAAATTCTCGCTCCCCGCCGGAGAGCGAGGCGCTTCCGGACGGAGAGCGGGGCGCTTCCGGTCGGAGAGCGGGGCGCTTCCGGACGATGCTGTCCCCCCACAAAACTCTATGTCGGAAAGGCAAACACGGATACGGGCAACCCCCCGGCTCCCAACAGGTTACCGAAAATCCTTTTGGAATGTCCTTTACCTGGCGAAACAGGAAAACTATCCTTTTCAAATGCGGTGGAACTTGCGCTTCGCCAATCGTCCTTTTATCTCCCTCTGCCTGGCGGCCATGAGCTTCGCATTCGCGGAAAATCCCGAACCTGCCAAGACCGTTTCCCTGGAAATGTCGTTCATAAAAGGGGATACCCGGAAGGGCTCCAAGGTACACCTCCGGATTGTGGGCGACTCCCTCTTTTTCCGCGAGACCACCTTTTCACCCGGCACCGTGCCCCTGGAAACCATGCAGACCATTTTGCTGCAAGGTCAGCGGCGCCGGGCGCTGATGGGCGTGATGGGGGAACTTCCACGTTACCCCTCCTTTGGATCCTGTCATGGCAAGGACATGCGCTTCTACATGGTGGAGACCACGGCGGGCAACTTCTACCGCAGCCTGCCCGAGCGCGGAGGCAAGTGCTACATGAACGAGCCGGGAATCTGGTCCCTTTTCCAGGACCTCGACGATCTCCTCGCCCCTCCGGCGGATCCGGCATCCCCGGAATATTCCGCATCCTGACGGCCAAAAATGAGGAGCCCCGGCCGAAGGTTCGGCCGGGGCTGTATGCGCACCGGCGGACAATTCCGGTGCGCGGGCTCATGTGTCGTTGCGCGATATGACATAAACTAACCCCGCTTCCTTGGCCCGGTCCCGGCCGGAATCCAGAATCTGCTCTCTATTTGAGAGCAACCCCTTCGGTTTCCCGGGATGCAACCTGTTGCCGCATGCTATCTTAAGAAAGCAATGAAGCCGACGCCCCCAGCCGTCACCGATTACCTGGATTTCCGGAGTTACCTTAAGGATTGGTTCCGGCATCGTAAAGAGATCCAGCCCGGCTACTCCATGCGTACCTTCGCCAACAATCCCTCCCTGGGGATTTCCAGCACCAGCTATATGAGTAACCTGCTCAAGGGCACCCGGAACCTGACCCAGCGTCAGCGCCTCCAATTCATCAAGGCCTTGAAACTGGAAGGGGCCGCCGGCGAATACTTCGATTTCCTGGTCCAGTTCAACCAGGCCAAATCCATCGAAGAAAAAAATTACTTTTTTTCCCATCTCTCCAAGCACCGCGGCTCCCAGGCGAAAATCCTCCTCGAAAAACAGTATGTCTTTTTCGCGAAATGGCATCATAGTGTGATCTATAACTATCTCAGCCTGGAAAAGGCGGAGTGGGCGCCTGCCCGCATCGCCAAGCACCTGGCCGAAAACCTGACCGCCGAAGAAGTGCAGGAGTCTCTGGATTTGCTTTTGGACATGGGCCTAATCAAGAAGACCGCGAACGGCTTCGGCATCACCGACCGCCATCTTGTGACGCGCAAGGTCTTCCAGGGCGAAGTGGCTAAAACCTACCACCGTGAATTCCTGCGGCTGGCCTCAGGGGCCCTCGATCGCTACGCCCCCGAAAGGCGCCAATTCAACGTGCTCGCCTTTTCCGTTTCCGACAAGGGGTTCGCTTCCGTCAAACAGAGAATAGACGCCTTCCTGCAGGAGGTGCGCGAGATCATCGACAGGGACGAAGACATGAACCAGGTGAATGTTCTCAACATCCAACTCTTTCCCGGAGCCCGTATTCCATGAATCCGTTCCGCCCCGGAATGCCGTTCCGCCCCGGAATGCCGTTCCGTTCCGGGCCAACCAGGCCGATTTTAGCGGCCGCTTTGGCTTTCCTCTCCATCGCTTTTTTCCCTTTCTCCGGCTGCATCGGTGGGACCAGCACCGAAGCCGGAAACCCCGGCCTCAACGTCGAGATCCGTGACGGGGATAAGGCCGTCAAATTCCATGGCTGGGTCGAGTTCTATGCCAACGGCTCCAATCCGGAGTTCATCGCTCCCTATCCGGACGACGGTACCTCGCCGCCTCGCGTGATGATCGGTGGCAATTACCTGGCCTCATACCTGATCCAGGGCGAAAGCAGCTTCAATATCCCCCGCAATGAACTGGAACGTAACATCTATTCCCACCCCATCCTGTCCCTGGCCAAGTCCGGCGCGGCCTCGGTCATCGAGGCGCTTCCCGATTTCAACGTCGTATTGATCGGATTCGACAGCACGGCAGGTTGGATAAATGGTATCCGCCTGGATACGAAGACGGGAATATATGGGCGTCTTGACGGCTCCGAGAACGGCACGCTCATTATCCGAATCTCCCGCGAACGCGGGTATTCCGGAGCGGTGGACACCTCTACGGAAGCGGGCCGTCCCTTGGCCCTGTTCGTGCCGGGTACCGCTTATTACGCCAAGGTGAACCAGGACAGCTTCCATTTCGAAGGCCTGCCCCAAGGTAAACTACCTCTTCGTTGGGTCTCCTCCGCCGGGCTGGTCTACGACATGCCCGATTCCCTCGGCGCCGATTGGACCCATCCTCTGAAGCCCGGGACGCGTATCGATTCCATTTCCATTCCCGCCCCGGTCCCGACCCTGGCGCAGCCCGCCGCAGAACCGGCGGGACAATTCGCCTTCACCGATTCGGTGGAGGTGGTCCTTTCCGCCGAGCCGGGTGCAGCCATCTACTATACCTCGGATGGGAGTACGCCCGAAGTGAACTCCAACCGTACAATCCGCTATTCGAAGCCGGTGGTCCTCCGCGCCAGCGCCACCCTCTTCGCTTTCGCGACCATGCGGGGGAAGAACAGCAGCCCCATCTCGGCCAACAACTACGTGTTGTTGCCCGCCACTCCCCTCGCCTCGCCTGCGGGCAAAGCCTTCCACGATTCGCTGGTCGTGTCTTTGAGCGCCAAATCCAAAGGCGCGGTCATCCACTATACCCTGGACGGAACCGATCCCAGCGCGAAAAGCGCGATATACGGGACGCCCCTGGTCCTCGATTCCACGACCAGGGTCAAAGCCTTGGCCGTTACCGGCCTGGGACTCAGCCGTATCCTGGAAGAGAAGTACATCCTGCTTTCCGATTCCTCGGCAACGCCCCCTTGATCTAAAACGAAAACGCCCCCGGCAAGAATGCCGAGGGCGTCGATTCGAATCGCATGTCGCGAATTGCGTGTCCCGAGAGCCGGAAGTTTTCCGGCGGATGAAAACTAAGTCTTCCTGCGGCGGCGCATTCCGGCGGCGATGCCGAGTAGGCCCAGACCCATCAGGGCGAAGGTGCCGGGCTCGGGTACGGCTTCGGGATTGGCTTCTCCGGAAGGATAATCGGTTTCAACCCCGCGATTGGGATTGAATCCCGAGGTGGGGTCAAAAGGCGAAGTGCTGGTGGTTCCCGAGTTGAGCCAGAACGCATCCACGAAGAAATCCGATCCCGCCGAACCGCCGTAAAGGGTTGGCCCCATCGCCCCGCCCAGCAATTCGGCGCTATGGCTGAGGTATTCCCATTGGCCGGTCGTGGTGGTTGCGGGGCCCATGCCTCCGGCCGAGCCACCATTATAAAAGAGTCCGATGGACGCCGAACCGCTGCCAAGCCAGAACCAAGCGCTGGCGGTATAGAAGCCGGGAGAGAACGCGCCGTATTGATAAATGCCGTCACCAACGCCGCCGCTGACATGGGCCGAAGAATTACCATCCGCCACGTTCGACATCGAAAGCCAGGTTGTCACTACTGGACCTGTATTCGCCCATTGGTACCAATCGCAAACAGCTGAAGCCGAATTTCCGCTCACTACAGGAGACGGAAGGCTACCGCACTCGAAACTTCCATTTTCCAACAAGCTCGCTTGGGCTGCGGTGCACAGGGCGGTCATGGCCAACACTATTTTAACTACAGGTATTTTATTCATACCCACTTATAATGCAATACCCATGCCATTATTGAGCCCTTTTTAGTGTGTAAATGAGCCTCTGTAACTCCAGGAACCCAAGCCAGCCGTAAAAGTTTCCGACAATGTGTCGGGGCGACATACGGACACAAAATTCAAAATCCGGGCATCCACTACGGCCTATTCAAGCGCCAATCCGGCACCAACCCTCAGTCCGAAAGAATCAATGGAGCGACCCGCTAATAGGCGAGCATGTGCAAATGACCGGAAAGATTAGCCCTGGGCAAGGCAAAAGTCAGTGGAGAACCAACAGCCTTAGGGTTGCGCGCCAGCCAGGGTGGGACCCCTGCGCGCGGCCCACTTCGCCACCTCAGTTGTTAAGCAGCTTATCAATCCCATAGATAAACGCCTGACGATTGTCGTACACCTGCGGAATCTTGTTCGTCATTTCTATGGCCTCCTTCGGGCAGGCCTCCACGCAATAACCGCAGTAAATGCACTTCAGCATATCGATCTCGAACACCTTTGGGATCTTATCCCTGTTCTCCCACTCCGGCGGCGCCGCCTGGGCCTCGATATGAATGCACTGCGCCGGACATGCCGTCGCGCACATATAACACGCCACGCATTTCATTTTCCCGTCCGCATCCTTCGTCAAGCGATGTTCCCCGCGGAAACGCTCGCTCACCTTGGGTTTCTGCTCCGGGTATTGGATGGTCACGGGCTTCATGAAAAAATGCCTCAGGGACACCATCATGCCTTTGGCGATGGTAGGCAGGTACAATCGCGTGAACCACGCCAATCGGCTGCCCGGCAAATCCTCGCGGCTTTTGCCGTCGGGAGCGGTTTTTACCAGCTTCATATCAACCTCCGAATCCGAAACGGGACGCCACGTATTCAAGGAACAACGCGGTGATGATGATGTTTGCGAGCGCCAAAGGGATGAGGACGTTCCATCCCAGCTTCATGAGCTGATCCCAGCGGAAACGCGGCAGGGTCCAGCGGACCCACATGAAGAAAAAGACCAGGAAGGCGACCTTGGTGATGAAAGCGCCGAAGCTGACGACCCCGGTCACGTACCAGGGCATGTTGGCCTGGATCCAGGTGAGCCCGGGAAAGCCCCAGCCACCAAGGAACAAGGTCGTGAGGACGGCGCACATGGTGAACATGGCCGCATATTCGCCGTTCATGAACCAGGCGTAGCGCATGCCGGTATATTCCGTGTGATAGCCCCCTACCAATTCCTGCTCCGCTTCCGGAAGATCGAAGGGCGCGCGATTGGTTTCCGCGAAGGCCGCCACAAGGAATAGGATGAAGGTCAAGGGCTGCCGGAGGATGTTCCAGGAGGGGATGAACCCGAAGGCCAGCTCCTGCTGCTGGATCACGATTTCCGCCATGTTCAGGGTGCCGGTCATCATGAGCAGGGCCACCACCGCCATGCCCATCACGATTCCGTAGCTGATGAGCTGGGCGGACGAGCGGATGCCGCCTAGAAGCGAGTATTGGTTGTTGGAAGCCCAGCCCGCGAACGCGATGCCGTAGGAGGCCACCGAAGACACGGCCATGATGACCAGCAGGCCCATGCTGATATAGGAAATGGCCATCACGCCGCCCGGCCCCAGCAATTCATTGCCGCCGGCCACGCCGATTGGGATCAGGGCAAAGGACAGCACCCCGGGCAGGAAGGCCATGACAGGCGCCGCGAGGAACACCAGGCGATCCGTATTGCGGGGGAGGAAATCCTCCTTCATCAGGAGCTTGATGGAATCGGCCACCAATTGGAAGAGGCCGAAAGGTCCCACGCGGTTGGGGCCACGGCGCAGCTGAAAGCGCGCGCTCACCTTGCGTTCCATCCATACCATCATCGGGACCATGCCCATCACCAGGCCCAGGCCGACCCCGATCTTGATGCCCATGATGACCCAGGGATTCTGAAGCAGAGACAGGACGAGATCCATATCAGGCCTTCACCTTCGTGTTGCCGTGT
>JALYSE010000157.1:0-3854 GCA_030854955.1 Fibrobacterota bacterium
TTCCTGGTCCGCAAGGGCGAGGCTAGGGCTCTGTCCGCAGACGAGCCCGCCACTTTGGCCATGGAAGGCAGGCAAACCCATTACGCCATCGTCATCACGCCTCATGCCGATTTCTCCGATCGCCTGAAAGGGCATTTCTCCCTTTCCCAGAATTTTCCCAATCCCGTGCAGGGCCACACCTCGTTCCGTTTCTTCCTGCCCCAGACGTGGGACGCCCAGGGAAAGCGCGAAGCCAGGAACCTCCGCCTGCGCCTGAACGTCTATGATTTCTCGGGACGCCTGGCGGCTCAGGTCGCCGATGGCGGTTTCAAACCCGGCTCGCATACCCTGATTTGGAAACCCCAGGCCAAGCACGGCGGGACCCTGGCCAAGGGCGCCTATGTCTACAGACTGGAAGTACCCGGATTCACAAAGAGCTTGAAGTTGTTGATTAAGTAATCCGGTTCGGAAACATTTCGCAAAGTGTGACCGCCGTCCTATACAATCTTGGTGGCGGGTCCGATAATCCGGATAGGTCCGAATGAAAATGCACAAACCGAAATCGAAGTTTGGAAAGCGGGCTAGGCCCTGGATAGCGGTCTTATGCGCCTTCTCGGCCGCGACCTGGATAGGCTGCTCCAGCCCCACCTCATCCAAGAAAACCGCCTGCGCCTGCGAAAAGGACAAGGCCACCGCTCCCAACACCGCCATCAACGGCATCAGTGGCAACGATTCCCTGGTTAAAGCCGCCAAAGCCGCCGGCAAGGGGGTCATCACCGGGTCCCTTCAGGGCGAAGGCAAGGGTGTGGTCAAGGGCCTGCTCAAGACCGGCACCAACGCCGCGGGCGAGCGCCGCTATCTCACCACCGCACCTATTCCTCTGGAAGGCGCCACCATCCTCATCTTTGACGCGCTCAAGCCCACCACCGCCGCGGAAACGACGCTGACCACCGACAAGTTCGGCAACTATGCTGCGGTATTGCAACCGGGACGCTATTACGGCTTCGCTGTCCACCTCGATTTGGCCACCTTCCGACTGGTGACCGCCTCCATCCCGTTCATCAGCCCCAAGAAGGACACCATCACCAAGATGGACACGGCCGTCGCGATCGAAGACGTGTCCAGCCCCACCGTAACCAGCGTATACGACGCCACCTCGCCGGACGAGAGCGGTCTTTTCCTGGTGGGTGCAATTCCGTCGACCAATGCCAAGGTCAATATCACCTTCTCCGAGCCCATCCAGCGCGAAAGTATCAAAGGCCTCGCCGTCGGCAAGGTGGACGAAAAGAACACCAGTGGATCGGTGCAATTGAAGGATACCTTGCCGGTATCTGCGGTGACGGCCAGTTGGAGCGGCGACAACAAGCAGTTGACCCTCTCACTGGGACGGCTGGAATCGGACTCGCGCTACGGCGTCGTCGTTCCCACCTCCCTCAAGGATCTGGCCAAAAACCTTTTGGAAAAGGAATATCGGGCCGTATTCCAGGCCGTGGCCGAAACCAAGGTCGCCGACCAGATGTTCAACGTGACATCCACCTATCCAGCGGAAAAGGAAGCGCTCAAGCCCACCCAGAATCCGCTTATTAATTTCTCCCGCCCGCCCCATGTGTTCTCGGCATTGAACGCCATCGTGATGGAACCCAAGGTCGAAGGGTATTGGGAAGTCACGGGTTCCAAACTTGCCTTCATCCACAAGGAACCTCTCCTGGTGGGCGCCACCTACACCATCGCCATCCCGGACACCCTGGTGGACTTGGGCGGCAAAAGGTTGGACAAGGTTTTCCGCTGGAGCTTCACCGTGAAGGATTACGAAGGCGCCGCCAAAGATAAGGTCGGCCGTGATCGCGCCGTGGCACTCCAGATGGAGGATTTTTTCAACGCCTACCTGCAGGGCGATATCGGCCGCCTGGGTGCCTTCCTGGATCCGGCGTTCCGCATGGAATTCGGAGGCAAGTTCCTCTCCCCCCAGCAATTCCTGGACAAGATCCGCCGCGATGTTTCGGAGAAGAACGTCCTCAACGCGGGGTTCATCGCTCCCATATACAAACGCGACGCATTTCTGTGCTCGACCAAGGTAGCCCTGCGCAAGGTGGCCTCTTTCGACAGGAAGGACACGTTGTGGGTGCAGGCCAAGACCGCGCCCGGAATCCTGCCGAAGGTGTTCCGCGGCGAAAAGGAAATCATCACGGGAATCGCCTGGTCCAAGACCGATGCCAAGTTCATCCTGGAAGGCAAGGAATACATCCACGACCTCAACGCGGCGGCGGGCCTGGAAAATTCCGTGGGCGATTCCCGTTTTCTGGGCGATCAGTTGCGCCTGTCTACCACGGTGGTGGTGGACCTGGTTAAAGACGTCATCAAGGACGAATTTACGATCGACGGCGGCATCTCGGTCACGGAATCGGAGGCCAAAGCCGCCGTAAAGGTCTCCACCCGGGTCACACGTGGACGCAACGATTGGGATCCCGCCCTCGCCTGCGCAGACGGAGCCGTCAGGGACACCAGCTTCCGCATCGTCAAATTCATCCTCGGATTCACGGGCACCAAGTGGACCGTCAAACACGCCGTGGACGAAGGCGATGTCGAGAAGCAGCAGTTCTTCCAAACCGTGGCCGCCAGCGAATTCAAAGTCCGCGAAATCAATCCCATCAACCTTTTGGGGCCGATGGGCGGCATCGACAATGCCGGGGATCTTACCGGCAAAATAACCTTGCGGTTCCGCGGTCTGGATTTCGACAGTGTGGGCGGTTACCTGCTTGGACTTGCCGAGGACCCCAAATTCACGGGCGGCCGCCCTTTATACGGCGGCCTGTTCTTTCTCCGCACCCAGGGTAAGGGCGCGGAGCACCGGTTGATCGTGGACGCTTCCGGGCAGGTGGTTTCGGGCGGTACTTCCATCTTCCGCGACGTGCAGGCCATGCAGTTGCCGGGGTGGGAGCGGGTCAACTTCAAGTTCCCGATCATCGAGCTCTTCAACGCGGAAAAAGGTTTGGCCGGAATCTACCAATGGAAGGTCATCGCCGTGCGCGACACCTCTGCGGCCCAGTTCCTCGGCTACGGATTCGTTCCGGACCGCTTCTACGGCGAGTCCGATTTCGGCGCCGCGCGCGGATCGTTCGCCGTAAAAGGCTATCCCAGGGCCGCCGACTTCACGAAACTGGATCAACAAGCGGCGCCCGCCACGGTCCAGAACGCCCAGGAGAATTTTACGGACCGTGACCTGGATGGATTTCCGGACTTCATGGAAACCAATTACAAGACTTTACCGACCGACAAGGGCAGCTTCCCCAATTTTCTTGTGGATACGGATCGGGACGGAATCGCGGACTTCCTGGAACAACTGGTCGACGCGACCGGAATCGAGCGCGAAGCCGCAGCGGCCGAAAAGACCGAGTTCTTCAAGTCACTCGCATCCATGGGCGTGAAATGGATCGACGGCGACTCCGACGGCTTTCCTGACGATATCGAGAAACTGCTTGGCTACAATCCCACCGACGCAAACAGCAAGCCGGCCACCCGCGCCAGGGTATCCGCGCCTTCAGGGATCTATTCCGGGCTTATCAAACTCGGCGAAAACTCCTATGTGGTCAAGTTCAAGGTGCGCGCCCAGCTCGACACCTTGCTGGTCTCCTATTCCGCGTACCTCAAGGATACCCTCACCGATACGGTCTCAGCGAGCCTCAACGAGTCGATGGGCGAATTCCTCTTCCCCATCCGCCTGCCCGATAACGGCCCCGATTCCGGCAAGAGCCTGCTGCTGCGCGGCACCTACGACAAGAACCGCGCCTTCCTGCAGGGAGTCGCGAACCTGATCGCGTCCGTGGGCAGGCATAGCACCGCCTTCGGCGGCGGACCCTTCGTCGGTCAGTACGCGG
>JALYSE010000157.1:3864-10893 GCA_030854955.1 Fibrobacterota bacterium
GTACGCGGCCAGTGGCCGCGGCGAAGACGCCTCCGGCTACCTGGGAATCCAGAAAGCCGCCCCGGCGGGTACGACCGCCCTCATCCCGCTCGTCACCGCTCCGGCCACGAGAGGCGCCACCTTCACGAACCAGCCTTCCATCGTGCTTTCCTACCGCAAAGCCCCTTCCGGCCTTGGCAACGCCCGCATAAGTCTGCGCCAGAACGGGACCAAGCTCTATACCCTCACCCTTACCAACGAGTTCGGGGATACCGTGGCCGTACTCGATTCCACCCACTCTTTCAACCTGGACGACGGAAGCTTCGATATCAGCGTCCGCAGAACACGCACCGATGCCGTGAAGCAATCCACCCGCCGCATCGAAGTGAACGCCCGCCTGGGTCGGGGCAAGGATTCCACCACCGACATCTGGGTGCTGGACGGAAGCATCACGGAAAGCCTGGATTCCTGCAAAAAATTCGATCCCGTGGTTCCCGCCCGTTGCATCGACAAACTATACCGGGACGTGCCCGGACAGTTCTCCGTCAAGGTGAACACCGGCCACTCATCGCTTAAACTCAATTCCAACGGCGTGAACGGGGATTTCGCCGGCTGGCTGCAACAGGACAAGTTCGGCACCGGTCTTTCAGACGGCAATACCGGCACCGCAACCACGGGCGGAACCACCACCGGCCCCGGAACCGTTACCGAGCCCATCCCTCCCGAGTCCTTCGCCAAGCCTTACACGGGCACCGCGGCCAAATTCCGCGTCTTCCTGGAACAGGCGGGAATCGCCCCGGGCGATCCGTTCTACCTGTCCATGCGCGGCCGCGTAATGCGCACCACCAACGATACCTTCCACGTTCGAGACGGGGCCTTCCCCTACTGCGGCAATGTCCGGGTAATGACGACGCCCATTCCCCTACTGGACGGCGCCACCACCCAGGAGAAGGCCGATTTTGTGAAGGATTCCACCTTGGCTACCCATTCCAAATATGCGGTGCTGGCCATCGAAGACGATCTGCTGCCGGGTACCCCCGCCAAGCTGGCAAAGGCTCGGGACGCCCTGGGCTTCGTCCGCAACAACGTCTATTTGATTGAAGCGCGCTATGTGGATCCCAGCGCTTTCGTGGGCGGCAAGTGCCTTGAGGGCGGCCTCCTGCCTCCGCCTTTCCCCCTGGATGCCGGTCTGCCGGCCTTGCCCTTGGGATACGAATATTTCCGTGGGAACCTGGAAGTCCTGAAGTCCGCCCTGACCACCGCCGGGAACAAAATCACCGTGGTCATGAGCGGTTCGGCCGCCACCTCCGTCAAGACCATCAATCTCGCCACCCTGCGGATCGACCCCGAGACGCGGGCCGCCATGGCCGCCGACATCGACGACCCGTCCTTGGGATACGTCCTGTTGGGACAGCAGGCCGCCGCCGGCACTCCCAAGCTGGTGAACTCCCTGCCCGCGGCCCTGGCGAAATAACCGGCGCCGACCCCGCCTGTTCCCTGCCCGTAAGCTGCTAGAAGAAGTACCGCATCCCAAGGCCCACGTCAACATCAAATCGCGTTCTGGGAAGGAGCGACGTACCCGGCGCCAATTCGAAGAAGGCATCCAACGGCGCGCCCGGGAAAAGGTATTCGATGCCGATCACACCGCGGGCGCCGAACGCGGCGTGCCGCGCGACGCTGGTCCATATGCCCATGCCGTAATAAAGGGGCAATTGTCCGCGATTGACCGGGATGAGACCGAACTCGTGCCAGACGTAATCGGCGTTCAAGGAAATGTGATCGTCCACCAGATCGAATCCGACGATGAAATCCAGGGCGTTGGACTCGCCCAGCCACAGTTTCCCGGAAAGGCCGGAAGGGTTGCCGGCGATGAAGCCAAGGCCCAGGTCGCCGCCCTGACGGGCATGGCCATTAATGGGGACTGCCAGCATGGCGAAGGCCGCGGACACTGCGCAGACGGCGAGCGATAAGGATTGTTTCATTAGTGGTCTCTCCCGAACGGAAAAAAGGTCGTCCAAACTGTATGGAATATATCAATTGCGGGGCAACTCCGGAAAAAGACTTGCCTGGATCCTGGGAGCGGGATCGAAAATCGATCAGGGCGATGCGGACTTGAACACCAGCCGCTCAGGATCGGGACCGCCCTGGATCTCCACAATGATGATCTTCAGGCCCGCAGCCCGTTTCCCCGTCCCCGCAGGCGTCCAGGCATCAGCCAAATTGAACTCGTAGTATCCGGGAGCGAGACCAGCCCGGTAAAACCCGGCCAGTCTTCTTCCGGAAGCATCCCTGCATTCGGCCAGCAATCCAACGGCCGCGGGCAGGGCGACGCGCAAGCTGCCGCCACCTGGACCCGAGGCCCAGGTTACGGTGCGCAGCAAAGGCCTTGCGCGATAGCCGGGAACGCCGCCGAAGGGACGCCCGGCCGGAGCGACCCAGAATACGAGGGTATCGGATGCGTCACCTTGGACCTCCAGTACCGTTCCCGGAAAAGCCGGCTCCGCGATCTTCCGCAAGGGTGAAGCGGCCCACAGGACCATCCCTGGAGGCATCCTCAGGGACGATACCTGCAGACGGGCGACCGGAGACTGCCCGGCCGGGCGGTTGGACCAGGCCAGCTTCCAGATATACTCCGGGCTCGTCGCGGATGGACGGAAGGCGAGCAGATCCGATTTCAAAACGCGCCCGCCGCGCAGGGCGGAAAGCACCGCACCATCCCCGGCCGCAGGAGGCATGGGCTCATCCTCTCTACCGAACGCGTCCGCGGCGTATCTGGCCGCACCCAGGCGAATGGACGACACCCTTCCTATTCCCAACCCATCGGCCGGGACGGGTTCGAGAACCACCTGTAAAGGAACCTCTTCCGCAGCGGTGCCGCGCATCAGGGCCCGGGAAGCATCGGTTCCCGCGGAAACCTTGGCCGCGCCAGACTTGGGAATGGACGAAGACGCCACCGGAAGGGAAGATGCCAGCTCCAACACCGTATCCTTGGAGGCATAGACGAAGTAACCGCGCCATGGTTCCAGGGTGTCCGCATCCTGATACCCACCCGTTGAGGGATCGATGCCTTGGAGGACCTTGACGGAAGAAAGGTCGCGGGCCACCGTATCCTTGGAGGTTACGGGCCAAGGCAGCTTTTCCGGCACGGGCGAAGTCACCTGGTTCCAGCCTTGCACGAGGGGAAGGTGGAACAATCCAAGCGGACCGGGCGACACGGTGAAGGCGTCCCCCAGCGACAGTGTGTCCAATCTGGAGCGACCCACCATCCAAATCCCGATTCCGGTGGGAAGGGTATCCTCCCCCTTCAGAAGCCGGTAATCTCCCTTTCTCGCGGAACCTAGGTCGTTCTCCCAGACCGCGGCGAACACCTCATTGCCGGAACCGGCCACGTCGGAAAGGTGCAGAGGTTCCGGGACCCTCAAGGGAATGCCGATGAAATTCCACGCGAGACCGCCCTGCAATCCCGCCGGCGCCTTGGCGGATGGCACGCGGCGCTTCAGGTGGTATTGGGAACCCGCACGTGAGGGAAATGCTGTTTCCAGGGTCCCATCCTGCAATCTCAGAGACACCCGCGTCCATGTCATTTCTGTTCCACCTTTGAAGGAAAGCCGCACGGTCCCGTCCACCAAGGGCTTAACCGGATAGTAGAAGGACGCC
This sequence comes from Fibrobacterota bacterium, assembly GCA_030854955.1. Classification (GTDB taxonomy): domain Bacteria; phylum Fibrobacterota; class Fibrobacteria; order UBA11236; family UBA11236; genus Chersky-265. The sequence goes on from JALYSE010000157.1 coordinate 7,501, forward strand.
GACTTACCACCGCCGTTACCAAAAAGGCTGACCAGCAGGGATGAATTTTCAACGTTGTCCTTGGCGGAAAGTTCAATCCAGGAAGAATCGTCGGAGGAGACGCCTTCCGCCGTGAGTCTCAGCACGGGAGGGACGGTATCGCGTCCCAGAAAATACTCTCCCGGTTCCGAGAGGAGCCAGCTCCCTTTTCCTTCCCCGAAGGTGCGGACCATGGTTCGGCCTTTTTCTCCCGGCAGGGACATGAACAGGGATAACCCCGCCGCCATATTGGTATTGATCTCCAGGTTCACGTTCGGCATGGCCGATCCGGTTGTTCCCGGTTGCAGGGAAATGATCTCTCGTGAGTCGGTGATTCCCTGGCGGGAACGGTTTACCGCAGGCAGGAAGGTCACCCGGACCATTCCGGAGGCATCGGAAAAAGTCGCCAGGCGGTAAAGGCCGCCGTGGGTGAGGGTCTGTCCGGGGACGAGTGTGGTGTCGCTCGTCACGACACCGGTTTCGAACAAAGGGGATTCCGGCCGTTGGTTTTCATAGGCCAGCTTGAGCCATGCAGAACTGCGCTCCACACGCGAGAGTTGAACTTCATCGAGGATGCCGTGGAATTGATCGCTGCTGTCCCCATCAATCGCGTCCCTTCCGCCGATATAGAGCGGCCGATCGTCCTGGGATAGACCGGCGACCGTCGTCACCGTCGTCGACCCCGTGGATTTCCCATTGACGTAGAATTCGAGTTTGTCCCCCGCCCAGGTCACAGCAAGGTGGTACCATTTACCCGTTTCCAGCAGAGTGCCGTCGTATCGAGCGTTTTCGTCCCGCACTTCAAGTCCAACGGCCGGATTGCCCTTATGCAACATGAATTGGTAGGTGTTGGGATTGGGGCCTCCCTTGCGGAGAATGGGATTCACGTCAAGGTTGGTTTCATAAAAGCTGCTCGCCTTCACCCAAGCGGACATGGTAAGGGATTTTGCGAGATTAAGAGTGGGAGCGTTGGGAATGCGGATACAATCGGCACCTCCCAATCCGCCGAACGGTTGGCCCTTGCCTATCATGCCGTCCGCCGGATCGGAAACCGCGTAGTCGTCCCCGTGGTTGAAGGCTCCGGTGGCGTCCACATAGACATTCTGAGCACCCTTGCCGGCGGCGCCCGTACTTAGATGCCAAACCCCGGAGAAGCCGTCCGCGGTATCGAAAACCCTGCTTCCCATCTGGATATTGGCCGAACCGGCCTTGCCCCAGTACATGGTGATGTAATCGTCCTTGCTTCCGCCTTCCACCTTGGGCACCTTGACCCAAACAATGACCTCTCCCTGGTCGGGCTGCCACCGCTCGATTGAAACGGGGAGATGCGTACCGTCGGGATCCGCGAAGCGAAGATCCTCGCCCAAACCGTGCGCTTGGCTGAAATCGAACTTGGCGGCGGTAAGCCGGACCAGCAAGGGAAAGTTCACGACCGCTTCGCCGATGTTTGCGCCGGTCTCGGAGGTATTAAAACTCAAGCGCCTGGAATGGGCCCACTGAGTGTAGTCCTCTTTAGGCACGATCAGGGGTTCCTTGGTCACGATGATGGGCTTCAAGGCGAGTAGCCTGGAGCCTTGCTTCTGGTTTTCATACGCCAGTTTAAACCAGTCCTTGGAGCGGGCCACGCGCGAAATCTGTACTTCATCAATGCTTCCGTCGAAAAGGTCCATGGAATTGGCATGGGTGTCGCTGATCGGCCGCCCGCCGATATAGACGGGTCGAGCGTCCTTCCCGAGGGGAACCACCTTGGGAGGCACGACATCGGCCTCCTGGACACCGTTCACGTACAGCTGGACCCGCGTCCCGTCGAAGACCCCGCCCACATGGGCCCACGCTCCCGCGACCAAGGCCGTAGGCGCCTTGACGCCCCCGGTGTCGTTCGAATTCAATGCCAGGAACACTCTTCCCTCCGAGACGGAGAATTGGTAGGGGTTGGGGTTGGCCCCGCCTTTGCGAATGATGGGATTAACCTGTGAGGTATTTGCGTCGATTCCCAGACCCAAGAAACTGGACGGCTTAATCCACGCCGAAAAGGTGATGGGACCTTCCAGTTGCAGATTGGCCGCATTGGGCACGTGAATGAAGTCGTTGCCGGCGTCGAATTGTTGCGCCCTGCCGATCACGCCCGTGCCGGACGGATCGCTGGCGGAGTCGTCTCCATGGTTGCTCGCGGGCGAGGCGTCGCGGTGGACGCCCTTGGATCCGATCCCAGCCACGTTCTCGTCCAGATGCCAGGCACCGGCGAAGCCATAGGCAGTATCGAACACCACCCGGGAAGCCGGGGCGAAATTGCCACCCAGCACCACGTCGCCGCCGCTCTGCCTGGCCTTCACGGCTCCGGTCATCACGGCTTCCGGGTTGCCCCAATACATAACCACGTAATCCGTGGCGCTGCCCGCGTCTACCTGGGGCACGTTGACCCAAATCTCGGCGCTCCGGTAGAACCCGGTATCCCATTTTTCCACATGGCAGGCAAGCTCGACTCCGTCAGGATCAGTGAAGCGGATGTCCGGGCCTCCGAACGCGGCCTTCGAGAGGGTGAAGTTGGTCGTGTCCAGTCTTACCAGCAGGGGGAAGTTTTTGACTGGGGCGCTGATGCCGGCGCCGGTTCCGGTGGTGTTGAAATAGACCCGCAAGGAGTCTTTCCATGCGGAAAAATCCGTCCTGGCCGCGCTCAGGCCGAGCAGGCTTAGAATCGCAAAAACGAGGAATCTCACTACCTGTATTTTACGGGGAGGCACCTCCTATTTCCCAAGCCTATCGGGGACCGACCGGGAACTATTTTCCTATTTTGCGGGCATGGTCCTCGCTGAGAAAATCGTGGTGATAGTATGCCTTTTCGCCGGATTCCTGTGGCTCCGCAAACGGTCCAGGGCAGGTAATCCGGAAAAGTCGGTGGCAAAAACAATATTTGGAGTTTTTCTGCTCCTACCTGCCGTCCTGATCGGGATGAACCAGCTGTTCGAACACTGGCAGTTCGGCCCCTATGTAGACCTGCTGATCAAGGTGGTCCTGCTCGTCATAACCTTCTCCTTGATAGGATTTGTCTTCCTGAAACCGGTCCCCACCGGTTCGGATCAGGACGATATCCCAGCGGCCCCTTGAAACCTGTCCGGATCACGCGCCGCTCATTCCCCGGCGCTGATCGGAGACCGGGGTCTAAACGGCCACCATTCCCTGGAGGGTTTCGTAAGCCTTCATCACCATGCGCTCGGTAGTCTCCCACCCCACGCATTGATCCGTGACGGATACGCCGTATCGAAGTTGCGACCTGTCCCCGGGAATTTTCTGGCTGCCTTCGAATATGTTGCTTTCCACCATCGCGCCCACCAAGGCGGTGCTCCCGGCCATCTTCTGTTCCACGATGTTCTGCCA
>JALYSE010000361.1 GCA_030854955.1 Fibrobacterota bacterium
GACTGAAGGATTCAAAATCCAGGGACATGCCGTCTGAAACCTTCGGGGTGTATGGGTTGGTGGCCCCGGACCAGGAAGCAAACCCTGCGTCATATTTGATGTCGGTGGGATTGGAGCCATTATAGGCGAAAAAGTCTCCTGCACCTTCTCCACCAGAGCCTTTGTAGGTCAAGATGCGCATATTGTCGGGGTCCCACCTATCCCTTTCGACGATGCGGGCCAGGCTGCCCGTATCCGCCTCATCCCATGGATAACCGTACAGATTCCACACAGGGGCAAGGTTGTTGGATTGGAGAAAGTTGGATCTTTCCGAGAAATGCACATCGCCATCGGAGAATTTGGTCCTGACGAATACCCTACTTCGGGAAATCTTGGCCCCATCGAAGACGGTGAATTCCACCTCAATGCTTCGCGTCGCTTTACCGATCTGATCGGTATACTTGAGGTAGTCTTTGTGCGCCTTGGAACCGAAGGGGACTGAAATCGTCCCCTCCGTCAGATTCCCGCCTAGAATCGTCAAATCGTCTCCGGATAGGTCGGTGGCGGCGGCGAACTCTTCCGACTTCACCGAGTCCAGGGTGAATGGTTTCTTATGCCCGCCACTGATGGTCGAGACAGCCTCCGCACCTGCGGCCTTCGTGTAATACTTGTAGAGCCAGGCCGATTTCTGGCTGTCATGGAGTTTCGAAAATCCCGAAGACAATACCAAGGTCTTGGAAGGGAAGGTACCCCCCTTCATTACCGAAGAAACCGTGCCGCCGGCCGGAATCGGCGTAACCAGGATCAGGGGATTGGCGGTCTTGAATCCGGTGCCTTTAAACTTGACCTGAAGATGAACGGTAGTACTATCCCGGTTGGCGCTGAAGTCGAAAACCTGCGGGGCCGTTTCCGCAGTCTGAATGATCCCCGGCTCCATGGAAGCCTGCACCTTTCCGAAAGCGTAATGCTGGGTTCCGTTGATGCTCGATTCGATGAAGATATTGGTCTTAGTGGCTGTCTGCTCCACCTTCCAAGAAGGCACATAGCTCGCCAGCCCGTTTGCATCCGTGGGGAGGAGGAAAAGGTCGAGCCCGGTCAGATCCGGAGTGGCCTTCATTTCAATATCTGCCGTGAACATCTGCTTAGACCCAGGCTCCCCCAAACCCGGTATGTCCACCGTGAACATGATTTTAGGGAGAGGAGAATTGAGATCGAGGTTATGGACATTGGGAGTCTGGATGCTTTCAAACCTGGGATTCTTGATAAGACCGCTGGTCACCGCCTCGGTCAAATCCACACGAGTCTCGAACTGACGCGCCCAGATTCCTTCCGTGGAAATGAAGCGGCCACTCAGACTGGGGCAAGCGGACTTGGTATCCTTCAAGTCGCAATCCCCGGAATCCTTTTTCGTATCCGAGGTGAGGGTATCCGAATACTTGTAGCCGAGCTTTCGGGTCGCATCCGTCGTCTTTCCCAAGGCGGCGTAGAAATAATACCGTTTGGCCTCGATGGTGATGCCGTCGGCCACATCGGAGAAATTTCCGGAGGTGAGCTTGCTGATCGGGTATTTATTGCGATGACTTTCGGGGATGGAATTGAAGGGATCGGGAACGGTGGCGAGGTCGGACGTGGACCAGAATACGTAGACCGAATCCGCATCGGCGGCATCGAAGGTTTTCCCGGTCACGACGAAACCCATCTGCTTCTCAGTGGCCCCGAGGTCGACGTCGATTTGCAGGACACCCATCACGGAACCGGTGGCACCTGCTTCAAAAGCGCCCACTTCCTTTTTGTTTGTCCTCAGCTTCCCGAACACGTCCCTATCGATGGTTGCATTGTATCCCGTAGTGGAACTTCCGGCGTATAGCTGGCTGCAGGGTGAGAAAGCCGTGCATTCGATAGGCCCGGCGAGGGCGCCTTCCAGGACGATGACATAGCCCGGACCCCAGATGTCCGGCGTGGACATGCGGGAGGCGGGATCAGGATCACCGATGTTGGTGATATTGACCGCCTGTTTCGAGGTAAACACGTTATGGTCCAGGGTGGGAGGCGTGCTAACGACAGCGAGCGAAGCGTCGATGGCATTGGCGATTCCCGAGAAGAAATTGTTAGCGATGATGGTGCCAATTGCACCCGTACCGGAAGCCTGGATACCGGTTGTCTTGCCGGCGTTTGCGAAGGTCAAATCCTCGACGAAGGTATTGTTGATGATGCGGATGTTTGTGGATCCAGGAGTGGTAATCTGCACATTCCTGGTGAATCCCCAGACCACGTTATTGAGAAAACGCATGTCCCCCGCGCCCACGTCGACGTTCAGCGCGAGGCCTTCCACCGGTCCCTTTGCGGAAGCCCGGAAAATGTTACCCTCGATTTGGGCCCCGGAAGCCTTGACGTTTACAGCCGTATTCACACTTCCCACCGGCATCTCGATGAAAAATCCCTTCAAGATTACGTTCTTCCGGGTGATGGTGATGGCTTCTTGCGTCCTGCCGCGGAAGATCGGACGGGTCTCCTCGTATTTGGTGGTGAAGAGATTGGTGATGGTCACCAAGGCGGTGTCGGCATCGCGGGCAGCCTGCGTGAGGCCTATAGGAGCGATGGTGATGTCTTCCAAGGCGACCACAGGACTGCTGTTCTTGAGAATGACGGTCCCGCCCTTCTTCACGGCGATGTCCTTAAGCGCCGAATCCAGGCTACAATAGGGAAGATTTGTGGTGCCATCGGCGCCTGGACAGGAGCCGCCTGTTTTGTAGGCAACAAAAATGGTGTCCCCGACGGGGATTTGGAACGCAAAGGCTGCGGAACTGGGAGTGGGTTCACCGGGCTTACGCACATTGTTCAGTTTGGCGAGGGGAACCGCGTAGAACACGAACGTCCCCTTCCTCACCGTGAAGGTGAAATTGATGGAGTTTCCGGACACGGCCTTGGCGATCGAATCAACCGGTTGGCCGCCTTGGGTGGCCGTGACCACCATGATGCTGTCGATGGCCTCGGTTCCACGCGTAACCGTGATGGAAACCCTGCCCGTGGTAAAATCGCTGGCCGGGACGGGATCCACCTTGAGGACCAGGTCATTGGTGGGATAGGAAGGAATATTGGTGACGGTGGCGATGCCCGCATTCGATCGGAAGGGGGCCTGCTGGCCTCCGCGATAGTGGAGCATCTTGACATAGATGTCCTTGCGTTGGTTACGGACCTCCCTAGGGACGGTCAGGATAGAGT
>JALYSE010000158.1 GCA_030854955.1 Fibrobacterota bacterium
GGAACAAGACCGTGCATGTGGCCTTCGATCCGGACGCGCCAGGAGAGTCGGGAGCCGCCAAGACAATCGAGAAGCTGGCGGCCCATGGCATTGAGGCCAGGCGTCTGGCGCCGCCCACGGGGATGGATTTGAACGATTGGTTCCGCAAGGGCTGAAACCGGGCGATATCCGCCTCATCGGGAAAGGTTTGGGCGTGATCCGTTACACGCCCCGACCGATGAATTTAAGCTGGTCCCATGGTTTTAATGGCCTTATTATAAAGGCCGAACAGCAGGAAGCTCGGAGCCCAATGCCCAACGAATAGGGCCCACTGTTTCCGTCCGCTCAGCTGGAGAATGGCGGAAAAGACAATGGAAACCAATGCTGCAGCAGGGAAAAGCAGTGAGGGCGTCATGCCGGCCACTTTGTCGGCTGCATTTTCTACTCCCTCCTTGAGGTCGCGGGCCTTGCGGGCCGCATCATCCACCTTCGTCTCTCCATAGGTCCAAGCCTGTGTCTGATCCATATTGTGCCTCCGATTAGGTGTTTAAGATTCAAATCGTCCGTGCTTGGCACGGATATGAATTAAGATAATTTTTGCATGCCCGGGGTGGGCCAACCTAATGGGGGGCTATCGTCACTGCCGGGCATAGCAAAAAGGGACGGCCTTGCGGCCGTCCCTTCGAATCCTAAGCAGCCCCGTCGGGGCGTGCCGCGCTATTCCAGACGCTTGGAAGCGTTCGAGCTGTACTTCTTGATCAGCTCCTCGCCCACGTTCTTGGGAACGGGAGCATACTTGAGAAACTCCATCGTGAACTCGGCCTTGCCCTGGGTCAGGGAACGCAGCTGGGTCGCGTAGCCGAACATTTCCGCTAGCGGAACTTCGGAATTGACGATGGTGAAATTCTGTTCCTCGACGGATCCGGTGATGACGCCGCGCTTCTGGTTGATCTGGCCCACCACCGAGCCCTGGAACTCCGTAGGCGTGGACACTTCGAGCTTCATGATCGGCTCGAGGACCTGGGGCTTGGCGCGCGAATATGCATCGCGGAAGCCGCCGCGGGCGGCCAATTGGAAAGCGATATCGCTGGAATCCACAGGATGCATGGCTCCGTCGTTGACGACCGCGCGCACGTTCACGATCGGGAATCCGATGATGGATCCGAAGCCCAGACAGGCCTTGAAGCCCTTGTCGCAGGACGGGATGAATTCGCGGGGAATGGAGCCACCGACGATGTCGTCGACGAACTCGTAGTCCGGCGGATCCGGGACTTCTTCCGTGGGGACGATGGGTTCGATATAGCCCATGACCTTGGCGTATTGGCCCGAGCCGCCGGTCTGCTTCTTATGGGTGTAGTTGAAATCCGCGCGCTGGTTGATGGTTTCACGGTAGGCCACCTGGGGGCGGCCGGTCGTGAGTTCCACGCCGTATTCGCGGCGCATGCGCTCGATGTACACTTCCAGGTGCAACTCGCCCATGCCGGAAACGATGGTCTGTCCGCTTTCCTCATCGAGCTTGACGCGGAAGGTGGGATCCTCTTTCGTGAAACGATTGAGGGCCTTGGACAGGTTGGCCAGGTGATCGCGGTTCTTGGCTTCGATCACAAGGTCGATAACGGCGTTGGGGACGTGCATGGAGGTCATGTTGACTTCCAGGGTGCCGTCCGTGAACGTGGTTCCGGTTGCGCAATCGATGCCGAAGAGGGCGACGATATCGCCGGCCTCGGCACTTTGGATTTCGCCCATTTCATTGGCATGCATACGGACCAAGCGGCCCACATTATGCTTCTTTTTCGTGGTCATGTTAAAAATGGGCTTGCCCTTATCCACGCGGCCCTGATAGACGCGCAGGTAAGTCAGCTGGCCAAAGCGGCCTTCTTCGAGTTTGAACGCATAGCCCACGAAAGGCAAGGTCGCATCCGAGAACATCTCGATTTTCTCTTCGCTCTTGGTGGTGATGTCCAAGGCGTAGTTGGAAACGTCGTACGGGGAAGGCAGGAAATCCGTAACGCCATTGAGCAGCAACTGCACGCCCTTGTTTTTGAAGGCCGAGCCCATGAACACCGGGGTCAGCTCCATCTTGACGGTCGCCGCGCGGATGACGTTCTTGAGCAGGACGATGGGAATCTCCTTCTCTTCCAGGACCAGTTCCATGAGCTCGTCCGAGAAGATGGAAAGGGCATCCAACATGATGGTGCGGCGTTCCTTGGCCGTGGCCAGGTGATCGTCCGGAATCGGAATCTCGGTAATGGTTTCGCCGTTGGGGCCGGAGAAGTTATACGCCTTCATGGTCAACAAGTCGACCAGGCCGCTGTGCTTGTCTTCCAGGCCGATGGGAATCTGGACCATGACGGCATTGTGGCTCAACTTGGTACGCAGCTGTTCCGTGACGCGGTAAGGATTGGCGCCGGAGCGGTCCAGTTTATTGATGAAAGCGACGCGGGGTACGTTATACCGGCGCATCTGGCGATCCACGGTGATGGACTGGGACTGTACGCCGGAAACGCCGCACAGCACCAGGATGGCGCCGTCGAGCACGCGCAGGGAGCGTTCCACTTCGATGGTGAAGTCCACGTGCCCGGGGGTGTCGATGATGTTGATGTGCGTGCCCTGGGATTCATTCTCATCCAGGTAATACGCGGACTTGGTCCACTTGACGCGAGTGGCCGCAGACTGGATGGTGATACCGCGTTCGCGCTCCAAATCCATGGAATCCATGGTGGCGCCGACGCCGTCTTTGCCCTTCACTTCGTGGATCTGGTGGATCATGCCGGTATAGAACAAAATGCGCTCGGTCAGCGTAGTCTTGCCCGAATCGATGTGGGCGCTGATGCCGATATTCCGGAGGTTATCTAAAGGTCTCATGGCTGTGTTTCCAAAGTAAAGTAAAGGGTCGAAGAGGCTATAACTGAGAGCCGACCAACTTAGTAAAATCGGCGGGTTTGGCCAAGGGAAGCCGCCTTAAGGCGTTAAAACGGCTCAATTTGGCGAAGGGGGCATTCAAAGCCTGGTGGGCGGCCGTCTTGGACGCGTCCGTTTCAGACCGGTGAGACCTTGGGTCCCTTGTTGAGGATGATGTCGAAAAGTTTGTCCCCGATGCGGTACCGCTCGTCCATGATATGTAGGAGCTTTTCGATTTCGATGAATTCCGCCTGGGTCATGGCATCGAGGGATTCGAGGATGTTCGCCAGGAACCCACTGCCTCCGGGGGATTGCGACTGGAAACGCTTTAGGCGTTCGCGATAAATCTTGATCTTGAGGTCCGTTTCCAAGCGCTTTTTCAGAAACCGGGTGCTGCTGATCATTTCTTCCAGGAAATAAGTCAGGACGATTTCCTCCTCGAGCACTCCGAACACCTTGTCCACCCGGTACATGCCGAGTTTACGGCGTTTGAGGCCCCGGATGGCGTCGGCGGCGTGCTGGAGGGTGATTTCCAGATGCTGGATGTACTCATCGAGAAGGCGGATCATCTCCTTGGGCTGGAAGGGATTCTGCCGGGCATGCTCCTGGAGCTTCCGGAAGAAGGCGTGGGCCCGCTGATAATTCTGGTTCCGCATCTTGCCGAAAAACGGGCGGTTCTTGATGAAAATGTTCGCGAACATCGGCGTCGGGCCTCAGGCTTTCTTCTTGGGTTTGCGGTCCATCCATAACATGATGATATCGACTACTTCCAGTCCCGAATAAGTCACGGAGTCCTCCAGGGTCTGTTCGTAGAATTCGAAATCGCCTTCGGCCAGGTCCATCATCATGAACATGGCCTCCAGCCCGTCCATGCCGCGGTAGGAATCCTTGTAGACCCGTCCGTCCTTGAGGATGATGCGGCCGGTGCGCCGACCGCTGACAAGCTCCAGGATGCCGGACTTGCGTCCCAGGGCCAGGTATTGGAGCAGGTCGTGCAAGGGCGTCTGCCCCAGATTCCCCTGAAGGCCGGCGTTGTTCCGCTCGGTCTTGATGACCGGCTCAGGAGCCGATCGGAGGATGGCGGGGAACTTGTCGGTGAGGCGCTGGACCCTATTGACGTCCATAGCGTGCCTGCGGGGGGACAGGTGTCGCCACAGGAAGAAACCTCCTAAGGCCAGGGCCGCGAAGACTCCGGACAGCAATAGCAGCCAAGTCGTCATAGGGTACCTGAGATGTTACGTTCCGGATTGGCGCCGAGATACAGAGGCGATCCCTTTCAGCTTGCGGAGAAGGAGCATGGTCTTGTCCAACTGCTCCAGGTCGGAGACCTGGATGCGGAAACGGTTGCGTACCTGATCGCGAACGGTCACGATGGAGGCCCGTTGCACGTTGATGCGCGATTTGGAGAACACGTCGGTTATGTCCCGCAACAGTTCGGGACGATCCTTGCCGGCTATCTCGACCACTACCTCGAACTGCTGCCCCGCGTCCGTCTTCCACTGCACCGGGATGATACGATCCTGGTCCTTCATGAGCAGCATGCCTTCCGGGCAGTTGGATCGGTGGATGGAAACGCCCCGGCCGCGCGTGACATAGCCGAGGATTTTGTCGCCGGGCACCGGATGGCAGCAGGTGGCGTAGCGGATGAGCACATTGGACATGCCCGAAACCAGCACCGAGTTCTCGGACTTGGAAGGCCGTTTGAAGGTCAGGCGATCGAGGACACTGGGCTTCTTGCGGTTGGGATTGAGATCCTGGACAAAGGTGGATATGGCCCCCAGAGTGATTTCCCCGTGGCCGATCTTCTCCCAAAGCACTTCCCAACTGCCAACCTGGAACTTTTCCGTGAAGGGCTTCAGATCCTTTTCCATTTGCGGAGGGATATGGGCCTGGCGAAACTCCCGTTCCAGCATTTCTTTACCCAGCTGGATGCTATGGGCGATTTCCTCGGTGCGCATCCAACGGCGGATGGCGCTCTTGGCCTTGGTGGTGGCAACCACCGAGAGCCAGTCCTTAGACGGACGCTGGGAATCGGATTTGAGGATCTCTACGCGCTGCCCAGTCTGCAACTCGCGGTGCAACGGGACCACGTTGCCGTCCACCTTGGCGCCGATGCAGTGTAGACCGATGGCCGAATGCAGGGCGAATGCGAAATCCAGGGCCGTCGCGCCCTTGGGCAATTGCACCAGATCGCCCTGGGGTGTGAAGACGTAGATTTCCCCGGAAACCAGATCGCCGCGGAAATACTCCATGAATTCATGGGAATCGGTCAGGTCCTGCTGCCAGTCCAGGAACTGGGTGAGCCATTTGTTTTCCTTGCCCAACTCCTTGGGCGAAACGCCTTCCTTGTAGCCCCAATGCGCGGCGATGCCCTGTTCGGCGATCAGATCCATCTCTTCCGTACGGATCTGGATCTCGATTGGTTTGCCGCCCGGCCCGATCAAGGTGGTGTGCAGGGACTGGTACATGTTGGACTTGGGCGTGGCGATATAGTCCTTGAAACGGGATTGCAGCGGGGTCCAGATGGAATGCACCAGCCCCAGCACCCCGTAGCAGTCCCCGATCGAGTTGACGATGATGCGCAAGGCATACAGATCGTAGATGTCCTCGAAGGTGCATTGGCGCGTCTGCATCTTCTGCCAGATGCTGTACAGATGCTTGGGACGCCCGAACACCTTGCCTTCAAGCTCGGCCTTTTTCAGGTGCTCCTTGACCGGGCCCAGAATGCTGCGGATATAATCCTCGCGTTCCTGGCGCTTCTCCACGACCTTCTTGACCAGGTTCTTGTAGGCGTCCGGATTCAGGTGCTTGAAGGCCAGGTCTTCCAATTCCCACTTGATTTTGGCGAGACCGAACCGGTGGGCCAGGGGCGAATAGACCTCCATGGTCTCGGCGGCGATGGCCTTTTTGCGGTCGTCCTGCATGTAGCTCAGGGTGCGCATGTTGTGGAGCCGGTCCGCGAACTTGATCATGATGACGCGGATGTCCTTGGCCATGCTGATGAGCATCTTACGGAAGGTCTCCGCCTGCTGATCGGCCCTGGACTTGGACTTGATGGCGGAGATCTTGGTGACCGCATCCACCAGGAAGGCCACCTCCTCGCCAAAAAGGGATTTGATTTCCTGGGTGGAGTGTCCCGTGTCCTCCACCACATCGTGCAGAAGTCCAGCGGCGATGGTGACCGTGTCCATGTTGAGATCGGCCAGGAGCTTGGCCACCTCGAAAGGATGCTCGGCGTAGGGCATCCCGGAACGGCGGAACTGGTTCTTGTGGGCCATCATGGTGAAATCGATCGCCCTCTGGATCAGATCGCGGTTGAAATTGGGGCTCCGCTCGCCGATGTACGCAAGCAGGTTTTCCTTAGTGCGATCGAGGCTTCGCTCGATTTCGGGCGACTTGATGTCCGGGTCGGTCCTGTCCTCGGGGAGCGGAATAGACACTTCGGGAATGGTTCCGGACAGGTCGGGCTTGCCTGGTACGGCATGGATGGATGCCCCGGGTTCGCTCATCACCTCGGGACCGGTTGCGTCCGATGCGGCCCTCGCATCTTGCAATTGGGGCTTTTTCCCGGTTCCGTGCTTCTTCTCCATGATCGCCACCGCCTCACGGCTGGGGCCAAAACTTCCAAACCTGAGAGAACGTCCCCCCGGAAAGCAATCAACCCTCTGGTATTACTAACATAGCACCTTAAATCGGGAAAATCCAAGAAATTATGGCAATTCCACGGGATCCCGGCATGCCTCCGCTGCGGCCCTGTTGTTCCACCAGACCCTAAGGGAAACCATGGAATGATAAAGGGTTTGTGCAGGATATGCTCAGGACGGCTATGGAGGCGCATTCAAAGCTGATTATAGGGAATGCCAAAAAACCTCTCCAATCCGGACAAGAAAAAGCCCTGCGGAAAGATCCGCAGGGCTTTTTCCCGCATCTTACGACGCGCTACGCGCGCCGGCTGGATCTAGCCCAGGCAGATGTCTTCGATATCCGTACTCCAGCCTTCCAGTTGCTTGATGCGGCTGGGATGCTGCAACTTGGCCAGAGCCTTCGACTCGATCTGGCGCACACGCTCGCGGGAAATCCGGTACTTGTCGCCGATTTCCTTGAGGGTCTTGACCAGTCCGTCATCCAGTCCAAAGCGCATACGCACGATGGCCTGCTCCTTGGCGTCCAGGGAGGCCAGCACGCCGTCGATCTGCTTGCGGAGCATGCGCATATTGACGCTCTGCGAGGGCTTCTCGGCGGACTTGTCTTCGATGAACTCGGAGAAGGTGTTGTTCTGGTCGCCGTTGACGTAATCGTCCAGGGAGATCGGGTCCTGGGAAACGTCCATGGCCAACTGAACCTTCTTGATGGAGCAGCCGACCTTGGTAGCGACCTCTTCCGGATTGGGATCTTTGCCCGTTGACTGCTGCAGCTCGCGGCAGACACGCATGACCTTGCGGACGATGTCGAGCATGTTGGCCGGCACGCGCACGGTCTTCGCCTTGTCGGCGATGGCTCGGGTGATGGACTGCTTGATCCACCAGGTGGCATAGGTGGAGAATTTGTATCCCTTGGTATAGTCGAAGTTCTCCACGGCGCGTATAAGTCCGCTGTTGCCTTCTTGAATAAGGTCGATCAATTCGAGTCCCTTGGAGGTGTATCGCTTGGCGATGGAAACGACCAAGCGGACGTTGGCCTCGACAATCTCTTCCTTGGCGCGGTCCCGCACCACTTCCCACTGCTTGATGCGGCGTAGGCGCTCCAGTTCCTGCTCGGAGGTGCCCTGCTCTTCTTTGTATTTGCCTACCAGACGGTCGATCTGTTTGTGGTTCAGCTTGAAGGCCACGCAATCGTTGACCAGGCGCATTTCCGTGTTTTCCATCTCGGAAGCCAAGGCCTGCTGATCGTTTCCTTCGGCGCCCTCCTGGTACTTTTCCCCCATCTCTTCGATCTTTGAGTAGTTCTTGCGCATCCGCATGATGGCGGCGATGGCCTTTTCCTTCTCAGAGTCGTAAACCTTGGGGTCCGTCCAGGCATCATTATCGATCTGGAGGATTTCCTCGATGCGCAGATCCTCTTCCAGGACTTGGCGGCCAAGGTCAAGTACCACGGCGACCATGCTCTTGGAGCGGAAGATGATGGCGCCGATGCGCTTCTGTACTTCCTCGATGCGCTTTGCGATGTTGATCTCCTCTTCGCGGGAAAGCAACGGCACCTTGCCGACGGAATTGAGGTAGACCCAGGTGGGGTCGTTGTAGCGGGCCAGTTTCTTGAGGGTATCGGGCTTGGTGGGCTTGCGGGCCTTGACCACGAACTCTGAGACCTGGACTTGCTGGTCGACGAAGAATTGTCGCAGGGTGGCGTATTCTTCGTCGGACCGGGAAAGGGCCTTGATCTGATTCTCGGCGATGAATCCCTGGAGCTTCGCTTGCTTCTGAAGCCTTCTAAGTATCTGACCATCGAATTCATTCATATCGGCCCACCTTTGCTTTTCGATTGAAGCTCGCGAATCCGCTTTTGGATATCGATCATTTCCGCATATCTGGCCGGGTTTTTTTCCTGCGCAAATTGCTTTTGCAGTTTTTGCAACTGCCGTAGTTCCAGAGCGAATAGGATCTTAGAAAAATGCTTCCGCTCCTGCTCGGCGTCCATGCCGTCCAGCATTCGCATCCCGCCCAAAGCATCCTGCTGATCCTTGGAAAGGCGTTCAAGGAAATCCTTGATGGCGAATGAGCCGGTCTCTTCGACGAAGGCGAGAAGATGGTCGACCAGGTCACGAACTGTTTCGACTTGCAGCCATTCCAACTTCACGATATCCAGTGCCGCTACCGAGGTGGCGGGAGAGGAAATCAAAAGTTGCAGTAATTGCCATTCGGCCAAGGCTTCGTCCCGGGGCCTTCCGCCGGGAATGGCGCCCGAGAAAACGGCGACCATATCGGCCTTTTCGACGCCGGCATCGGAGGCCTTGGACAAGGGAACGGAAGTGGCGGACCCGGGATAGGCCGTCGGGCGGGCCACTTGCACGCGGATGCTCTTGAGGGCCAGCTTCTTCCGCAATTCGTCGAGGTATTGATCCCGTACGTTCGGAGAGGGCATGAGCTGAAGCAGCGCCAGGCAATCGTTCAGCAGGCCTTCCTTCTCTTCCGGGCTCATGGCGTCCACGGGCTTCGCCGCCGAACGCAACAGGAAGGCCACGATGTCTTCGCTCTGGGCAAACAGTTCCATTACCTTTTCCCCGCCGTGCTTGCGGGCGAAGCTGTCCGGATCCTCGGAGGAGGGAAGCACGGGAATTTTGACCTCCAGGCCCTGCGCCAGCAAAGGCTCCAGGCTGCGGCGCACGGCCTTGCGCCCGGGTTCGTCCCCGTCCAGGAACATGAAGATTTTCTTGGCGAAGCGGGAAAGGATCTGGACATGGTCCTTGGTGAGGGCGGTGCCCGAAACAGCCACGGCGTTGCGGATGCCCGCTTGCCAGAGGGCTAGGAGGTCCATGTAGCCTTCGACGATTACGGCCTCGCCAATCTTGTCCATGCCGTTGCGGGCGAAGTTCAGACCGTAGAGAACCTTGCTTTTGTGGTAGAAGGCGGATTCGGGGGAGTTGACGTACTTGGGCTGATGGGAATCCTTGGGGGCGCCTTCCGGCGTCAGGATGCGGCCGCCGAAGCCGATCACGTGGCCGCTCATGTTCCAGATGGGAAAGATGAGGCGGCCCGAAAAGCGATCGTAGAGTCGCCCGCCCGCGGCCTCGCCCATGATGCCCGCGTCGATGAAAGCCTGGTTGGGAAGCCCTTTGGCGGCCGCGCGCTTCAAAAGTTTTTCCGGCGACAGTGGAGCGAGGCCCATCTGGAAATGCTTTCGGGTCTCCTCGTTGATGCCGCGTTTTGCGACATAGGCGAGGATGTCCGGATTGGCGGCCAGTTCTTCCTGATAGAATTGGCAGGCTAGTTGGTTGGCGGCGAGAGCCTGGCTGGCGCGGCCCTTGTCCTCGTCATCCTTGGTGAACAGGATGTTTTCGGGGATATTCACGCCGGCGCGGGCGGCCACGGTCTTCAATGCATCGATGAAATCCAGCTTCTCGTATTCCTGCACGAACTTGAGAACGTCCCCGCCCGCTCCGCAAGCGAAGCACTTGTAGATCCCCATCTGTGGGGTCACGTTCATGCTAGGGCTGCGGTCGTGATGGAAAGGGCAAAGGCCGAGATAACGGGCACCGGCCTTTTTCAAGGGGACGTACTGCCCAATGATCTGGACGATGTCCGCGTTTTCCTTGACCTGCAAGATGATGTCGCGAAGCGTGGACGTCAGAAATGGCTCCGATAATGTTGGGGGAGAATAATACCCATCCTTGCATTCATCCCGTAGGGCGTGAAAATGCGGAATATCCCGGAGGGAAGCCTTCTGCACCGAATACACGTCCGCATCCTGCGTCGGCAATCCGATACCCCCTGCCTTTGACCTGAAATTGATGGAGTTCTTCGTCAAGGCCATTATCCAATTCCCTCGGGATGAGGTGCAACTTGAATTTTTTTGGCAATTTTGGGTAATGCATTTGTACCATCGGCACCTATCGAGTACGTTATCTGCCCATGGCCCATAGCCTTGCCTCACGCCCCAATAGCAATGAATATACTGCCGAGACACCCATTTTGGTCCTCGGACTGCCGGGAGTACCCGGATTCAACGCTTTCTTTTATATAAGGGCACTTTACCCGGGCTTGACCATAGGTGCGGCGCCACCGAATGCCCCGGAACTGACGGCGCCGGGATCCCCTTTCGGACCAGGGCTTTTTGCGGCTGATCCTGAGAATCCCAAGGAGATGGCCGCCCTCTTCGAAACCCATAGTATCAGGACGGTCATCGACGCCTCGGGCTGGTGCGCCCTCAAGTCTTGCGAATTCGACCCCGCGCTGGCTCGCCGCCTGAATGTGGATATCGGCCGCAATGCGATGGAACTGGCCCGCCGCCACGGCGCCCGTCTT
>JALYSE010000362.1 GCA_030854955.1 Fibrobacterota bacterium
GTTTTTGACGAAAATCTCATCCCGAGAAGAGGGTTTCCCGGGTCCGGAGCCGAAGCCGTTTTTGGAGAAGGGGTCGAGATTCATGTCCCGAGTGCCCTTGGTCTGGATTTGAGTGGGATTGCAAAACGCTTCATAGGGTGAGCTCCCTTACAGGGAAAGCGAAAGGGACCTAATAGGGGATTGGAAAATCATGGAATTCCTGAAGACCGGACCCTCTCCATCCAATGGACGGCTGGCTGGGCTAAAAAGGACAGGCCACGAAGGTAATGGCTTTTTCATGGACCAGAAACCCGGAACGGTCCCGTCAAATTCCCGTCCACCATTGCGTAAAGCATGGCATCCACCGCTATCGGCTCATAGGGAAATGGAATGGTGAACCACCCATTGATCAGGTCGCCGGCCCGTACCGGTGCCGTGGCATGGATCGGGACTACAATCCGTTCTTGTGCCGGGATGGGATCATCCAATTCGTACAGGAAAAAATCCACGTTGACCCCTGCGTGGATTGAGGGATCGGTCCGGCCTTTGGCACCGGCTGGAATGAGATGGACCGGTCTGGCCTTGAGGGAGAATGCTCCTCGCAGCTTACGTTCGGCCCCCTTGCCCTCTACCTTGAGGGTCAACGCCTCTACCGGTTTCAATTTTGGGGAGTCCGGAGCGGCAGCGAATGCTCTTGGGTCTGCCCAGCGCTCCCAAGGCCATGCGAGGGTGGCGGAACCAGGGTCCACGGGCTTTGCAACGCCTTCTTTCCTTACCACCTTCCGATTGGAATGTAAATCCCAGGACACGATTGCGATCGCATATTCGCCGGATTGCAGATCATCGGGCAATGATTCGCCGACAATGTGGTGTTCGGTGCCATAGCGCCGGCCTTGTGAATCAGCGTCGGGTTTCGCATCCTTTGGCTGGGGTGTTTTTCGTTTGACCGGCGGTTTATAGAGTGGCCAAGTCCGAGCGGTGCCCCGTTCCAGGTCGGCCACGACGATGGACGAATTCTTCGGTGGTTCAACCTCCCATTCACGTAACGAGCTGTATCCTTCCAAAACCAGGATGGGAATGCCCTTGGTTGCAGCAGGGGCGGTCTTCGGCGCGCCCAAATACAAGCCGTCCCAATCCATATCCGACAGCTTGAACTTCAATTCGATGACTCTTTCCGAAGTCGGAGCCGAATACAGATCCTGATAACCGGTCAGCAACTTTTCCATGTCTTCCATGCTTTTTCCCTTAATCTTTACGCCTTCGGCGCAACCCGCGCTCGCCCATGCCATCGCAAGAACAACCCATGACCTGATCTCCGGCTTCATCCTTCAAGCCTTTCCGAATTCCGAGAAATCCGTAGCCTTCACGTAGGGCAGGCATGTATCGCAATATCTATTGAGGCAACCCGGTTCCGGACCCGAATGGAACATCACGCATACCCCGGTCTCATAAATCTTGATCTTGCCCGCCCCATCCGGATTCTTGATTTCCTTTTCGACGCCCTTCTCTTCCTTACCGGCTTTGAGGATGGTCGAGCAATGAGGGCCCGTGCCGCCATGTTTCCGATATTGATGCGGGTGGTCGGGCAGGCCCGGGCTCTGTCCCTTCGGATCCGGAGTTTGATTGAAGGTATGACCCATTTCATGGGTCAGGGTATTCTGGAAATCGGTCGGATCGGCAGGATTGTAGACCGCGAGGATTTGCTTGCCGGAGCTTTCCCCCAGGTAAGGACCATCCACGCCGCGCAAGATCAATTCAACCTTCACCCCATGAATGGCAGGATCGGGTGAGCCCGCTGGAAGCTTGACCTTGAATTCCGATAGCCCGCCCCTGCCCTTTTCCATGAGAATGTCCGCATCGGTGAGTTTGCCGGTCTTGCCATTATCCGCATGCCCTGCCGGAGCCGTCGACGTCCATTTTCCCGAAGTGACCAGGTTTCCGCTCAACGGAGGATTGAACAAAGGAAGCGTCGCCTTGAATGCCGCGCTGGGATTCGACTTCATGGTTTCAACGATCAATTTGGTATCCACGCCCTCATCCCATTGATGCTGGCAGATGACGAAATGCGCCTTGGGCTCCTCCCCCGTCACATCCTTCAACAGAGTCTGGTAATGCGCCTTGTTGTGGCTGCCGATGACGGCGACCTCCTTGTCCCCGCCGCCTTTCTTGACCATCCATTCCGGATAAAAAGTCCGCGCGGGCGCATCCTTCTTCTCGAATTCGACGTCTTTCGTCCGCTCCGTTTTCACGAACGCCAGTTCATAGGCTTTGATGAAATTCGCCAAAGCAGGCAAGGCCAATCCCTTCTCGAGCGTAACCTGATACCAGGACTTGCGCCAGGTGACCACCTTAAGCATGGACCCTGCCTTGCCCTTCTCCATTCCGGCTTCCACCGTGAATTTGTCTCCGCCGGCCATCCCGCAAACCAGCACGAATGAAGTCTTGCCGCCCTTGACCACGGTTTCAATCTCGGCGATCCCGTCCTTGAACTCCGTCAGCTTGCCCTTATCGTCGGGCTTCGCGCCCGCCTTGGGGGAATTGCGCTTGCTGTTCTCCTTGGTCGCCGTAATCTTCCAGAACACCTTGGCCCCGTCCGCGCCACCGGCTTCAGCTTCAATCAGCCTATCCGGTCCTTGACCGGCAACGCCGGCTTTCATGTTCACGAACTGCTTGACCTCATCGCCTTCCTTGACGCCCAGGAGCTTGAGTTTGCCGGGCGGGGTGATTTCCAGCTTGCCCCCTTTCTTCTCCTCCTTGATCAGGTCGTCATAAAAAAAGCAGCCATACGAAGGACGGCGGCGCACACCGGGCTTCTTTTTGACTTGGGCCTGGCAGGAGACGATGCTCCCCTTCTTGCACGGATAATTGATCGGAAAGTTCTTGTTGGATTTCAGGAAAAGCACGGTGACGCGCCGATTGGTCTCGCTCTTGCCTTCCGTTTTCTCAAGGGGGTTGAACTCGCTGCAACCGCAGGTCGGAGCGCCGTCGATGGAATCGAAATCCTTGGCTTTCAGATCCAGCGCATTGGAATCGTCCATGAACTTCTTGTAGAGCGTTTTGCGCGTGCCCTCATCGGCATTTCCGGTTTCGCCCAGGCCGTTCTTGCCCTGGAAGGATTTCACGGCCGCCTGGGTCTTCGGCCCATCCTTGCCGTCCACGGTCCCCGGATCCTCGCCCGCGTACTGCAGAAGCGACTGCACCGGCGACAG
>JALYSE010000159.1 GCA_030854955.1 Fibrobacterota bacterium
AAGCGGCCTTCGCGGCCAAAAAGCACGTGGTCACGGCCAACAAGGCCCTCTTGGCCAAGCACGGCAAGGATCTGTTCCCCCAGGCCGAGGCCAACAACTGTTTCCTGCTTTTCGAGGCGGCCGTGGGCGGGGGCATCCCCATCATCCGCACCCTGCAGGAATCCTTCATCGCCAACGACATCCTCGGCCTGGCCTGCATCATCAACGGCACCTGCAATTACATCCTTTCCGAAATGACGGGAAAAAAGCTTTCCTTCAAGACCGCCCTGGAACGGGCCCAGGAACTGGGCTATGCGGAATCGGACCCCACCTTCGACATCGAAGGGACGGACTCGGCCCACAAGGTGGCCCTGCTGGCCTCCCTGTGCTACGGCAAGTACGTGGACTATGCGAGCATGACCGTGGAAGGCATCACTTCCATTTCCGACGTGGATATTCTGATGGCGGAGGAAATGGGTTTCGTCATCAAGCTCCTAGGCATCGTCTCCCAGGACAAGCAAGGGCAAATCACGGCCAATGTGTATCCGGCGCTCTTGGAGAAACGCCATCAGCTGGCTACGGTGGACGGGGTGCTCAACGCCGTATACCTGAAAACATCGGCGGTCGGGGCCATCCTCCTGACCGGCGCGGGGGCGGGCATGTTGCCCACGGCCAGTTCCGTGGTGTCGGACCTGGTTTCCCTGGCGCGCCAATTGGCCACGGGAAACCCCAAGCCCCAGCCCATGTCCTTCTTTTCCATGCGCAACCGCGCGGAGTTGGCGCCCATCGACGAACTGGAAACGGAATTCTACCTGCGCCTTACCGCCGTGGACAAGCCCGGCGTGCTCGCCAAGGTCACGGCCATCTTGGGCGAGGAAGGCATTTCCATCCGCGCCCTGGTGCAGAAGCCCGAGCACGATCCCGAGCATGTGCCGGTGATTTTCCTGACCCATTCGACCAAGAATTCGAACGTGCGCAAGGCGCTGAAGCGGATCGACGCGTTGGATATCATCCAGGCACCCACCCAGGTGCTAAGGTTTTACAAATAGAACGGTTGCAGCGCTCCGCCGCTTACCTCTTAGGGTAGGCCGATGTTCACTGGAGATTTTCCAAATCCAAAAGATCGCGCGGTCTACCGGTCGCACGCTTGTTCTGAAGCAAGTGCGGCTTGGAAATCATCGGTACGCTAAGTCCATAAAATTCTGCCCTGATTCTATCGGAGAAAACCTCCTCGTTGGTCACCCCGTCCAAGGAGGTGATCAGGTCGATGCGCACCGGCGGGAAACCCAATTGAATCACATTTCCCTTGGTCTGTAGATCGGATTGGGAAATGGATGGTTTTCCGAATCCGAATTTCTGAAGCACTAACAGGATTTTTGCCGCGTTCCCGGGATCATTGCCAACCAATATATCCATATCCCCAGTGAATCTTGGATATCCGTGAAAAGCCACGGCGTACCCACCCACTAAGAGGAACTCAACTTTTTCTTCTAACAATAAGGCTAAGAACTCTTTGAAGTCCCGGTTCAATTTCTTGACGGATTTCAAAATATTGCCCCCGCAGGAAAGCCAAGGCTTCGAGTCTTTTTTTTGGTGTCTGGGCCAGCCAATATTCCCGATCGCCCGAATCATCGTGCAATTTTCTTATCGTGACCTTGCTCAAAATTTCCCTTTCAGGCAGCGTTCCAAAGCATAGTGACGGGAAGCCAGTTAATTGTAACAAAATAGCCTATTCAAATCGATTCCCATTCACTCAAAAAACACCAATCTTCTTACATTAGCCTCCCCATTCCCGATCCTTGTAGTTTAAGCGCGATCTAGTACCGGTCGGAAAGAGATATGCTCGCCAGGAAATTCGAAAAATATCTCATCTTCGTCTCCGACGTCGTGGCGTTCAACCTCGCGTTCGCGCTCATTTTCTGGATGCGCTATAAGAGCGGGATCTTCCCCGAGTCCCTGGATTGGGACAAGAACTTCGGGCATTTCACCCGCATCACCTTCGTCCTCTCACTCATCTGGATCGCCTATTTCTTCATCAGCGGGCTGTACCGGGACTGGTATCTGCAGTCCCGCGCGGTGCAGCTCCTGGTGGTTTCCAAGGAAATCACCACCGGATGCCTGATCATCTTCGCCGTAACCACCGGATCGGACATTCTGGAGCAGATCTACGAGAACAGGCTCAATCACGTATTCACCTGGTCGCGCGCCGCCTCCTTCCTGTCCTATTGGGGCACCTTTCTCATCTCCGTGAACGGATTCCGCATGGTGGCGCAGTCCCTGGTACGGAGGCTTTTGCGGAAGGGAATCGGACTCGATCGAGTGCTGATCCTAGGTGCCACCGAAGCCGGCCACAAGATGCAGCAGGAGCTGCAGGCCGTGCCGGAGATGGGCTGGCAGCTGTTCGGCTATGTGGACGAGAACGCGTCCCTTAAGGGCAAGGAGTACCAGGGGTTTCCCGTGCTGGGGAAATACGCCGACCTTCCCGACATCATCCCCCGGCACCGCATCGGCGGCATCATCATCAGCCACGAATCCGCCTCCCACAACGAAATCATCCGCGTGCTCTCCCATGTCTCCGAGTTTCCACTCTCCATCTTCATCGTGCCCGATCTCTACGACGTGGCGAGCGGCCACTTCAAGACCAGCGCCGTGCACGGCATCACCCTCAAGGTCCTTTTCCCCGAGCACATGCCCGTCTGGGAAGCGAAACTCAAGCGGCTGATGGACATCGCCTTTTCCACCGCCGTGCTCATCCTGGGCTTTCCCCTCATGGTCCTGACCGCCTTATTCATCAAGCTGGACTCCTCCGGCCCGGTCTTCTACAGTCAGGAGCGCATCGGCCAATACGGCAAGCGCATCCGGGTCCACAAGTTCCGCACCATGCGCACGGATGCGGAGAGCCAGGGCCCGCAATGGGCCACGGCCGGAGACGCCCGGGTAACGCGCCTGGGACGGTTCCTCCGGCGTTCCCGCATCGACGAGCTTCCCCAGCTTTGGTGCATCCTCATCGGGGACATGAGCCTGGTGGGGCCGCGCCCGGAGCGGCAGCATTTCATCAATCAGTTGAAGCATGAGGTGCCGCTTTACCTGCGCCGGTTGAAGATGAAGCCGGGACTGACGGGTTGGGCGCAGGTGAAGCATCGCTACGATACGAATATCGACGATGTGAAGACCAAGGTGCTGTTCGATTTATGGTATTTCGAGAATATGTCCTTGTCTTTGGATTTGCTCATCCTGATCCGGACGGTGTGGGTCGTGATCACGGGCCACGGGGCGCGCTGAGAATAGACGGCTCCTTTGCCTCACCTGGGGTCACCCGAGTGCGGGCCGCGGACGACTACACCACGTTCTTGCGGTACCAATCCATCGCCTCATCCAGTCCCTGACCCACCGTATGAGTGGGGGCGTAACCCAGGTGTTTCTGAGCCAGGGAGATGTCCGCCTGGGAATGCATGATGTCGCCCTCCCGGTAGGCGCCATATTCCGGCTTCGCTTCTTTCACATGGGGAAAGTGCGGGGCCAGGCGATCCTTCAGATGGTTGAAGAGCTGGTTGAGATCGGTGCGGTCGTTCAGGGCCACGTTGAAGGCATGGCCGGCGGCGTCCGGGGCGGTAGCCGCAAGCAGGTTGGCCTGCACCACGTTATCCACGTAGCAGAAGTCGCGGCTGATTTCGCCTTTGCCGTTGATGCGCACCGTGTCGCCCTTGATGAGGGCGGCCGTCCATTTGGGGATGACAGCGGCGTATTGGCCTTCCGGATCTTGGCGCGCGCCGAAGACGTTGAAATAGCGCATGCCGGCGCATTCCATGCCGTAGACGCGGGCAAAATTGCCGGCGTAGAGCTCGTTCACCCACTTGGTCAGGGCATAGGGGGAAAGGGTCTTGCCCACGCGGTCCTCGCGCTTGGGCAGGTTGGGCTCGTCCCCATAAATGGAACTGCTGGAGGCGTAGACGAAGCGTTTGACCTTGGCGTCCCGGGCCGCGATCAGCATGTTCACGAAGCCATCCACGTTCACGGCATGGGTGGTGAGGGGATCGGCGATGGAGCGCGGGACCGAGCCGAGGGCGGCCTGGTGCAGCACGTAATCGACACCGGCGGCGGCGCGGCGGCAGGCTTCAATATCGCGCAGATCGCCTTCGACGAAGGTGAAGCGGGACCAGGCGGCTTCTCCGACCAAGGCCCGGACTCCGTCCAGATTGTGGCGGTGGCCGGTGGCAAAATTGTCGAACCCAATCACAGTCTGGCCCAGGCGCAAGAGGTGTTCTAGCAGATGGGATCCGATGAACCCGGCGCATCCGGTGACGAGCCAGGTTTTGGGATCCCGGGCTATGTTTTCCTTCAAATTCGAGAATGCATTCGACATCGTTGCTCCGGTGCGGCCAAGTGGGGTTAAGTGTGGGAAAAGTTAGCACCTTTAGCGCCCGGGATTGGGAGGGTTCGCATGTTGCTGTTCAAGAAGCCGTGCCCTGTGACTTCCGTTCCGTTCCCGATTCCCCAAAAATCTTCTTGAAGACTGCTTCGGGCCTGCCGTCGGGATAGCGCATGGCGACCCGCTCCCTGAGGGCGCGGGTATGGTTGGGGGCGTATTCGCGCGTGGAGGCGGCTTCTTTCAGGGGATCGCTGCCGGTGGGAGGAACTCCCGTTCCCGCGGAAAAAGTCAGCAAAGCGAGTTTCTGCAGCTTCACTATCAGGGTCGAGGCCTTGGCCGGACGATCAGGGCTGGCGGCCGTTTCCCTGCCCGGATCCGGCCAGTCCATGACAGGCCATCCGTTGTCCTTGGCCATGCGTCGCAGCTTGGAGGTGGGGCGCGTGCAGACGGGGAACTCCGCGAAGCGCAGCAGGAACCGATCGTGCTGATGATCTGAATAGGCGAAAGCCAGCGATCCCGCATCGCCGTATCCCAGGGCCTTGAGCCGCTTGATCTTGTTCTCACCCCGCAGGTTTCCGTCCACGTAACGCGGTATGCCGATGCCCTTGGGCCAGATCAATTCCGTGCCCAGGATATCGGCCATGGGCAGAAAGGCCTTGAGGTGCCGTAGGTAAAAGGTCCCGCTCGCGGAAATGATGACCACCTTGTGGCCGAGCAGATGGTGGGTCCAAAGCCGCCGCAGGACGGGTACGTGGAAGCGTCCAGCCAGATCCTCGCGGACGAAGGCGGCGGCCAAGCGGTCCAATTCGGCCGGATCCTCAAGCCCCATGGGCATCAGAAAGATGCGCTTAAGGGTATGGCTGTCGATGAGGCGCAGGGAGAAGAGGACCAGGCCAGCCCAATTCGCCAATTGGAACACGCGGCGATACGGCTTATTCCGATAGTAATAGCGCAGCCAGAACAAGATGCTGTCGCCGTTCAAGAGCGTGTCGTCAAAATCGAAAAAGGCATGGACCTGGGACACGGGTCGAAAATAGAATATTAAGTACGTGGGGCAAAAAATCTATCTTGTCCCTCGGGAACGGAACCCTTCGATTCCAGCTGATTATATGGGCGGAAAGAACGTACAAGGCATCCTGGAAGACTTGTCGGCCAAGCTGGACAAGGTCTTCGCCGCGTCCGAACTGGTCGCCGGCCTAAGGCGATTGGCCCAGACCGAACGCCGCCTCTTGGCCGGCCGTCCCCTCAGCGACGGCGAACGCCTCTGCCTGGAAAGCCAGGGCAATACCTGCGCGGACTGGACGCGCGTGCGCATCGAGAGCGACGCGGGCATGGAAACCATCCGCAACAACGGGTTCG
The DNA here is from genome assembly GCA_030854955.1 of Fibrobacterota bacterium. Lineage (GTDB taxonomy): Bacteria > Fibrobacterota > Fibrobacteria > UBA11236 > UBA11236 > Chersky-265. The sequence goes on from JALYSE010000159.1 coordinate 5,708, forward strand.
CAGGCGATGTGCTCATCGCGGGCTTCCAGGGCGAATGGAAAGGCCCGGACGGCCGCAGCTGGCCCGCGGGCATGGCCAACTGCCGCGTACTGGACGCCGTCATCGGTAACGCCTGCCTCTACCATATCGCGCGAGTTGAGCGCCAGGTCATCGAAGACGGAGCCATCCTTGTCGGCATCGGGGAAATCGACTGCCCCAACCCCACCCTGTTCAGCCTGGGGCGGGCCATCCATCCCGGCACCGAGGCCGGCACCCGCAGCGTCTGGCTCTGGGACTCCCTTACCCTCGATGATTGCATGGACGCGCTGAGGCTCACGGCGGACGCCCAAAAGACCTTCCAGCAAAAGCTCGATACGGCCCTGTCCCCGCTGCAATCCCGCTTCGGATACGTAGGCAAGGGCGCGGCCGTTTTGCATGCGCGTCACGTCCATGCTTCCTGGATCGGCCCCGGCACCCTTATCTCCGGTGCCTCCCTGATCCGCGAATCCGCCCTCCTTTCCACTCCCGATGAGAGCTGCGTCGTCGCCGAGGAAGGCTGGATAGAGCATTCCCTCCTGCAGCCCGGCGCCCGCGTGGAATCTTCCGGCAAGGTCTCCAGCAGCGTTCTGCTTGAGCACTCCTCCGTCGCCTGGGGCGGCATGGTTTTTCAATCCGTGGTCGGCCCCCACACCCAGGTGAACAAGGGCGAGATGAGCACCTCGCTGGTGGGTCCCTTTGTCGGCTTCCATCACCAATCCCTCCTCATCTCCGCCATCTGGCCGGAAGGCCGCGGCAACATCGCCTACGGCGCCAATGTCGGCAGCAACCATACGGGCAGGAAACCCGATCAGGAGATCCGCCCCGGCGAAGGCAACTTCTTCGGCCTGGGGTGCTCCATCAAGTTCCCGGCCAACTACGAGGACTCGCCCTATTCCATCATCGCCACGGGCGTTTCCACCTTGCCCCAGCGCCTGGCGTTCCCGTTCTCGCTCATCAACCAACCCCTGTCCAGCTTTCCCGAGCTCGGCCCCGCCATCAATGAGATCGTGCCCGGCTGGATGTGGTCGGACAATGCCTACTCCCTGGTGCGCCGCAGCTACAAGTTCGAAGGCTCCAACCAAGCCCGCCGCCACGACTTCACCGTGGACAAAGCCTCCACGTGGAAGACCGGCTTCTTCGCCGGCCGCATCTTTACCGCCGCCCTGGCCCGCAAGGCGCTCAAGGCCCGCCAATCCCTGCGCGCCGCGCCCGCCGATCGCCCTTACTATCTGGAGGACGACATCCCCGGCCTGGGCAAGAATTTCGTGCGCAATAAGGTGCGGGAACGCGCCGTGGCCGCGTACGAAGATTATCTCGTCTTCTTCCTCATGCGCACCTTTACAGACCGGCCGCAGTCGGGCTGGGATCCGGACCTGCACGAGTTGATCGCGGCCATCCAGAAGGATTTGGGCACCGGCTCCGACGCCAAGGCTTACCTATCCTCCCAACGCCCCCGCATGGCCGCCCTGCACGAGAATATCCTCGCCTCCCTGCTCCGGGACGACAAACGCGGCCGGCAAATCTTCGACGACTACGCGGATTTCCATTCCCCGCCCGAGGAAGACAGCGCCATGGTCCGCCTGGACCGGGACCTGAAAGACCTGGGCATCCGGCTGGATTCGTTCCTGCAAACCCCGGCCCGGTAGTGCGATAATAGGACGATGGCTTCCGCCGGCGTCCGAGTCCTATCCAATCTCACGCTTCCCCAGGCGCAAGGATATTCCCTACGCGCGTTCCGCGATTATCTTCCCGGCGGACCCGATCCCTCCATGCGCGATGAACTGGAACGCCGGAACCTGTCGGACATTCTCCCGCTCATTCCTCGGGACGAACAACCGGACGTTCTGATCCTCTCCAGCCCGGAATACCTTCCCATCCCGCCCGACATCGCCTCCTTCCCGGGCGTCAAGATTTTGCTCATCACCGACTGGAACGTTTGCCTGCGCTTTCTTCCCGACCTGTGCCCGCTCTTCGATTTCTGTTTCACCGATTTGCCGGGATTCCGCCTGTTGCGTAAGGCCGGGGCGGATAACATCCATCATCAACCCCTCTTCGGCCATGATCCCGCCGGCTTCCATTTCCAGGGGAAGCCCCGTAACCTGGATGTTTCCTTCTGCGGCAACCTGAACGTCGGCCTCCATCGGGATCGCAACCGTCTTTTGGCGCGCCTGGCGAAATGGAGCAGCGGCAGGCCCGTCCACCTGGGCCAAGCCTTTGGGGAAGCCTATCTCGACGTCCTCAACCGCAGCCGCCTGGTGTTTAATTATTCCATCCGGGGCGAAGCCAATATGCGCCTTTACGAGGCCATGGCTTGCGGGGCCGTGCCCTTGGTGGAAGCGTCCAACCTGGAAGCTCCCCTTTTGTTCCAGGAAGGCCGGCATTACTTCCGTTACGAGCCCGGTTGCCTGGAAGAGACCCTGGAATCCCTACTTGCCGATCCCGCTCGCATCCAGGTCGCCTCGGCCGAAGCGATGAAAGCCGTGGCGGGCCATACCAAGGCCGAACAGATCCGCAGCCTCCTGGACTTCGCCGGGCGGGAAAGGCCCCGGGCCGCAGGACAGGATACATCGCACCTCCGGATCCCGGGGAGCGCGGGGACACCGCCCTTAGGTAACACTGAAGATACCCAAGGAAACCCCCTCCCAAATCCCGCTGTGATCCATGCGGGCGTCAAGGCCCTGGTTAAGCTACGCGTATTGGGAGCCGCCTATACCATGCCCGAAGCCATTTCCGAACTGCAGCGGCGCGCCTCCGACCTGCCGGGGCTCGATCGGGAAACCCTGCCGGCCTCCCTGCTATCCATCCTGGAGTCCAATCCCACCGATCCCCTCGCATCTGCCGAAGCCTTTCTGGAACGGATGCTGGACACCGGGTCCAGGGCCATTCCCATCGGGGCGTTGTTCCGCATGCGCCTCCACGCCCTGCGGGGCCGATGGCCGGAAGCCCTGGAGTGGTCCCGCAGGGCCCTGGAATCCTTGGACTCCCTGAACGCCGAGGCCATGCCCATGCGCGACCTTTATGGGCATTTCTATCCCCCGGTGGAACTCGGCAAGGGATTCAACACCGATCTCAACCGCGCCTACCGGGAGGACCTGGACTCGGGGTCACGGCAAGGTTACCTGGATTTGATCCGGTCCCAGTGCCTGGCGGGGCAAGCCCGCGCCTTCTTGGCCCTGGAGCGGCCAAGGGAAGCGGCGGAGTGCTCGGAACGCATTCCCCGCGACCGGTTCGTTTCGCTGGACGTCCATGGCCTGTTGGCCGAAGCCTATCTACGCCTCGGCGATATCGTGCGCTTGCGCGCCATGGTCGACGCCTGGATCGCGGAAAAGCCCCTGGATGCGGGTGCATGGGAGAAGATTGCGGACGCGCTCAGGTTCATAGGGGACAAGCCCGCCTTGATCACCTTCCTGAAAGAGATCCTGGTGTTGGGAACCTGTTTCCTTCCGAAGACGCAGGTCGATGGGATCCGCGAGGTCCTGGAGCGCGAGCGGGGTTCAATGGTTTGCGGGAAGCCATTTCATGGATATCCCGCTTGACATCCTCCCCGACCGAAAGGACGGGGAGGGTGTCAAGAGCGGGCTTGCTTCGGCCCCTTCGGAACCGTCTTAATACCCCGGCGTGCAATCCCTTTGGCAGGGCGTTTTAGCTTTGCAAGAGAACCTTTCCCGGCTCTTTTTTCACCTGCGGCCGCGGCTAAGCTTTTTCGGGGCTGTAGGATCACATCAAGCCCAAGGGCGCTGCATACCTTCATCAGGGTGTTCACATTGAAACCAGCCGCGCCGGCATGCTCTACTTTGGAGACTTGCTGCTGCGTGAGGCGTGCCCGAGCTGCAAGGTCATCTTGAGACATGCCCTGCAGCTCCCGTTGCTTGGCAATGCGAACGGCCAGGTCCGTCAAGCGCGCCTCGTCCTCGTAGGCTTGCCGAAACTCCGGATTTTTCAATTGATTCTTCAGGTAATTATTAAAAGAACGCATCTAGAGCCTCCCGCTTTGGGTATCGTTTCAAGAAATCGTCTCGAATCTTTGCTGCTTTCCGTATTTCCTTCTCGGGAACCTTGCTCGAATGCTTGATGAAAGAATGGGTTAAGACAATTACATCTCCAAATGTGAAAAAGTAGAGCGTCCTTACCTGATCTCCAGATAGCTTGATTCGCAGTTCATGGATTCCATTTTCAAGAAGGTCGGCATAAGGACGAGGAAGCATAGGCCCCTCCTCCTGAAGGGTGGCAATCCAGGTCGCCCCCTTCGCACGATCGGAGGACTTCCTTGCATTAAGGAAATCTTCGACCTCGCATACGCCATCGGATGTTTCATAGCTCAAGACTTTCCATTTAGCCAATTTGCCCTACCAGCTGCTTATTCACCTGGCTAGCCAAATGATATATCAAAATATACATCGAAAACGGTGTGAAGTCTATCCTTTTGCCCTAAAACATGAGCTGAATGTTGCCGGGCACTCAAAATAGGCCACCTCCGGGCACTTCAAAATAGGCCACCCCAGAACGATTAATAACCTCCCTTTCCCTTTTCGCCAGAGAAGGGGAAGTCATCATGGGGAACGTTCTGAGGATGAGCAAAAAACACGTAATTGAGGGAATGATTGGCCTGGGTTGGTCCGATAGACGGATCCAGCGGGAGACCCATGTCCACCGGATGACTGTCGCCAAGTACCGGAAGTCTCTCCAAAATAGGCCACAACTGTCCCCCGGCTTTTCGGACGAAAAAGGGCAAAATGATCCACAAGTGCCCGCCGATGAAACATCGGTCGCCGACCCTTATCCGGTTGATGACGACGCCTTTCTTGCCGGGTCCGACAAGAAGAGTCTGCCGCCGCCACTTCCGCCTCCCCGCAACGCACTGCTCGTACCCTGCCTTCCGGCCATCCAAGCTGGACTTTCTCGGGGCCTCTCCGCCCAGCGGATTTACCAGGACCTCGTTGAGGACGGAGGGTATCACGGAAGCTACGATAGCATAAAGCGCTACAT
>JALYSE010000160.1 GCA_030854955.1 Fibrobacterota bacterium
GGTGAAAAAATGCGTTTAGATTCAGCGGGGCGTTTGGGAATCGGCACGTCAAATCCCATCGGAAAACTTGATATCAAGGCATCTGGTCCCGGATGGGACGATCAATTGGTACTTCGCTCAGCCACCTCCTCGACTGCCCGATGGCAAATATTGAACGATGGTGGAGCCAGCGATCAATTGCGATTCGCCTACAACAACGGAACCAGCGTAACCGAAGCGATGCGACTTTCCACGTCAGGAAATTTGCAAATGGTCGGTGATATCGTCCGGGCCGATAACCAGCATGTCTATCCACGTCCGGATTATGTCTTCGAGCCCGATTACGCTTTGATGCCCCTATCCAATGTTCGTGATTTCACGAAAAACCACAAGCATCTGCCAAGGGTTCCCTCCAAGGCCCAGGTAGCGAAAAGAGGCGTAAGGTTGTTCGAGGATAATCATGCCATACTCGAAAAACTTGAAGAAGCCTATCTTTACATCTTCGAGCTCAACGACGCCAATGAGGCTTTGCGTAAGCGTGTTGAGGCCATGGAACAAAAGCTGGCGAAATCTCGTCGATAACTCACCGGCAAAGAAGAACCCTTTCTTTCAACATTCGGCTTTCTTGGACGGATCAAGAGTTGGAAAAAAGGGTGATTTCGATGAATTCTGAAGTTCGAGTCACTGTGGCTCAAAGTCCATTCGTAGCTCTCACAACATCCAAGCCTGCAGTATCGTTCTACCAGCAACGTGGGAATCGGCCTGACCACGGCCGACGAAAAACTCGAGGTGGCCGGCAATGTCAATGCGAACGGCAGCGTACTTACATCCGACAGCCGATACAAGCGGAATGTGGCGACGCTCGACCATGCGTTGGCCAGGATCAAGGCGATGCGCGGGGTCAGCTATGAATGGAACCGGGCAGATTTTCCGGGACGCGGTTTCGAATCGGGCTTCCAGATTGGGTTCATCGCCCAGGAAGTCGAGATGGTGGCCCCGGAACTGGTTCGTACGGATGCCGACGGCTTCAAAAGCCTGGACTATAGCAAGGTCGCGCCCCCGCTGGTGGAAGCCACCAAGGAACAGCAAATAACCATCGAGGTCCTGCGCGGCCAGATCGCCGAACTAAAACTCATGCTCTGCGCCGAACGGCCTTCCGCTCCCGTTTGCGCTTCTTCCCCGTAAGGGACTCGAGCCATACGCCCCGCGCGGCGGGCTCTTCATCTCCCGGTTGCGAACTTCCGCCCATCAATTTGGAGCTTGGCCTTTCGAGGGACTGCGCGTCCGGATTTCCCCGGACTCCCAGGAAGGGGCTGAAGGTCAACCTCGATTCGCCATGAATAAGGTTCCGATGGAGCAAATCACTTGCGGTAGTCGCGGGCGCTTGGATAACGATGCCCTTACCCTGTTTTAAGCAGTGCGGGACGCCGGTTGGATTCGGAGGTTTGGGCAGTGTTTTCAATGGGCGGGCAGCCAGCCATCCCGGGGGTCAGGTCGAGGATTTGCTTTTTGGGGGGGTGTCCATCCGGGTAATGATGTCGAGTAAATATTCCTCGGGATTTATCCCAAGGCAGACGCACGAATGGGGACTCCATTAACCGCATCGGCCATGGCGAGGTATACCGGCAGAGGCATATCGTGTAAGATTCAGCCAATCGCCTAGCGTCGAGTTTTGCAGCTTTACGTCTTGGTGCAGAATTTTTTTCCGGATGGGATCGACAGGAAGATGGTCGATGAACTTCGCCACTGCGAGGAAGCTGAAGATGGACAGGACAGGTCGGCGCGACCTTTTCCCCACCTTATATTTTGTGGGTACCCACCTCAACCCGGAAAACCATTACGGCTCGTTGGATATCTTCATCACCGTCACCTTGCCACCCAAGGCCTGGTCACTAAAGGCAACGAAGGGAACCCCTAAGGCATTTATCACCATGGAAATGTTCCAGGGCTCTCCACTGGAAACACCTGCCCTGCCAACATTTTCCCAGTAGGCGGCAGACCCTGCTATTATGGACTCGTCGGTTCAGGTTCTCAAAAGCGGCTCCGACCAGAGCCAATGGCTATCTTTCCGCCATGCAGCCCAACGATATCACCCTCCCCAACGCGCCCACCCGGGCCGATCTGCTCGCCCGCGCCGAAGCCTTCGTGCGCGCCCGCCTGGAGGCCAACGCCTGTGGCCACGACTTCCACCACATCCACCGCGTCAGGGTCCTGGCCCTGCGCATTGCCCCCGAAGCCGGGGCGGATCCCTTCTTGGTGGAATTGGGAGCCCTGCTCCATGATGTCGCCGATCCGAAACTCAACGCTACTCCGGAGGCGGGCCTCCTTGCCCTTTCCGATTTCCTCGACGGCTGCGGACTGGCCCCGGCCCTGCGCGCGCGAGTGGAAGACATCCTGGAGCGGGTCTCTTTCGGCAAGGAACTCGACGGCAATTTGGCCCCCAAATCCCCGGAGCTCCAAGCCGTGCAGGACGCCGATCGCATCGATGCCTTGGGCGCTATCGGCATCGCCCGCACCTTCGCCTACGGAGGCAGCCGCGGCCACGCTATGCATGACCCGGACCTGGCCCCCCGCGAGGGCCTTGACCAGGCGACCTACCGGAGCGGCCGCACCACAAGTGTGAACCACTTCCATGAGAAGCTCTTCAAGCTGAAGGATCGCCTCAATACGGAGGCGGGCAGGCGCATCGCGGAAGCGCGCCACCGGTTCATGGCGGAGTACCTGGATCGGTTTATGGCTGAATGGGGCGGTAAATCCTGATGGCCGCGGACGGGTTCAGGCCCCAAGGCAGCCATCGTCCGATAAGATCGTAAACCGGTCCATTACCGGGCCCGGAGCCCCGCCGGGCCGCGAGTCGCGGTAGGATGGCGGTGTTGGGATTGAGGGGATTGCCCTTGTCGTCCACGCTTTGCACGGCCTCGAAATCGCTTCCCTTCACCCGCTTGAGCGCATTGATCTCTTCGTCCGGCATGCGATCGTCCGGCGCCCCGGAGATGAACCAGTCGCCTCCGTTGTCCGCCACGATCAGACCGTATTTCTTCATTGCCGTCAGGACGATCCTGGCCGCGCGCGGATAGCCAGAAGTGTCGAAGGATGCCTTCAGTCGATAACGCTGGCCCATGGGAGGCGCGTTGAGGCTGGTGGTCGATCCGGCCTGGTGGCGGGCGGGCCAGATGTAGGTTTTGCGGCTGGTGACCACGGTCATGCGGATGGCATGGTCAATCACGCCCCTTGCGATTTCATCGTAGCGCACCAGTCCCGGCAGGATGGGAAGCCCGGCCGCGTCGGCGGAGGTCCAAGTTTCCGGCCGCATGTCGTTGCTGGCTAGATTGAACTTGGCTCCGCAGGCCGCGTCCCAGCGGGCGCTTTGCGGCTGGGCCACGTAGAGCTCATAGAGGATGCGGGCGTCTTTGTCCACCGCCAGCACGTGGCGATCGCCTTGGGTGGGATTGCCGCCTTCGATGGGCGCGTTGAGGGGGATGGGATAGGGACCGGGATCGCTTTCATCCCCGTACTCCGTGAAGTTGACGGGAATTCTGGGTTGGTTCTTGTCCACCAGGATATAGGGAATGCCCATGGGAACACCCTCGTAAACGGATCCGAAATCCGGATGCACGGAGGTTCCGTTCCCCACCGAGGAGACCAGGTTGGCGGAGTTGGCATGCACGGGCAGTTTCGAGATGTCCCAATGCCAGTAGTTGTCTGCAGGGAACAAGGCGATGCCGGAAAGGTCTGGAGATTCCAGTCCCAGGCCCTTGCCGCCGAAGCAGACAAACATTGCTAGACCGATTCCTGCGGAGGTTTTGACGCTCATCGCTTTCCCCTTTTCTTTCTATTGGGTTGAATCCCATAAATTATGCAAATCGCGATCATGGGTAAAGCATTCCCGTATTTCGTCAAGGTGATGGAATGTCTAAAAACCGGCGGCAATAAAAAGAGTTATTTTATTCGCTGGAAAAAGGAAAGAGCAACCACCGTCAACCGAGAGTCGAATTCATGCAAATCTCCAAAAACAAGGTCGTTTCCATCGACTACACCCTAACCGATGGCAAGGGCGAAGTCCTGGACAGCTCCTCCAAAGGGCAGCCTCTGCAGTATATCCAAGGCCAGGGACATTTGATTCCCGGTCTGGAAACGGCCCTGGAAGGCAAGACCACGGGCGAGGCCGTGAAGGCGGCCATCGCGGCGAAAGATGCCTATGGCGCCCGGGATGAGTCCTTGATGCAGATCCTGCCGAAGGAAAATTTCGAGGATATTCCCGACCTGAAGATCGGGATGGAGCTGGAAGCGGAAGGGGACGATGGCGTCCGGGTGATCACCGTGGTAAGTTTGGAGGATGATAAGGTCGTGGTGGACGGCAACCATCCGCTCGCAGGCATGGACCTGAATTTCGACGTGACCATCATGGGCGTCCGGGAGGCGACGGCGGATGAACTTGGTCATGGTCATGTGCACGGGCCAGGCGGACATCACCATTGAATTTTCCGGTTCAAACCCGCGATAGGGGGGACGGGAAGAAATGTTATTTTCAGAGTCATGGCAATCGACTCCTCCACTCCCACCTCCGGTTCCGGTAACCCTGACCCCGCCGGCGGTCTCGATCTGCGCGCCTGGTTCGGGGACATTGACCTTTACCTGTTCGATCAACTTCTCAAGGGGCGCCTGAAACCTCCGCTTCGGATGCTCGATGCCGGATGCGGCACGGGGCGTAACCTGCCCTATTTCCTCCGGGCCGGGTTCGAGGTCCACGCTTTGGACGCCGACGAAGACGCCTTGGATCATGTCAGGGAAATGGCCGCCCAGATGGCTCCGGGGCTTCCGGCCGATTATTTCCGGGTTGAGAAAATTGAGTCCATGACCTTTCTGGAAAATCATTTCGGGTTGGTCCTGTGCAATGCTGTCCTGCATTTCGCCGAGGACGAAGAGCATTTCCAACGTATGTTGGACGGGCTATGGCGGGTTACCGCCCCCGGAGGCATATTGTTTACCCGCCTTTCCTCCACCATCGGCATCGAAAATCAGGTGACCCGGCTGGAGTCCGGCCGATATCGGATGCCCACGGGCGGGGAATGGTTCCTGGTCAACGAGGCCAAGCTCCTTTTGGCGACCCGGCGCCTGGATGCGGACCTGGTCGAACCCTTGCGGTCGGTCAATGTCCAGAACCTTCGTTGCATGACCACCTGGATCCTGCGCAAGCGCATGGTTTGAGGGGCGTCGGACCCTTAACCGAGGCTCCCAATGCCCGGGAAGATAGGGCCAAAATCCCCAAACCGCTTGCCTAAGCCCCTATTAAGTCTGATAATGGGTTTGGAGTCCCTAAGTCTGCGGCCCGACCACAGGTGTAAGGATTTGCGGACGCGACAGCTGAGGGGACTGCCGACTCGACTCCCGACTTTTTATATTTATCCGGAAGCCTTTCGTTCCGATTGGCCCCGGCCCCAGGCCATAATAACGACGGCGGCAATGCGCCGGGATGCCAGATGTACGATACCCAACTTCTTAAAGTCAAAATCCGCGCCGGCAAGACAGCCGCCGTCATCCAATTTCTCCGCAGCCTCGTGGAGCGCAAGGACCTTTCGCTGGAAGCCATGCGCCGCGAAGGCATGATGGTGGAAAGCATGTTCCTGGAGCGCAGGGACGACGGCGACTACCTCTATTATTACGTCAAGGCCCGGGACCTGGCGCTCGCCAACCAGGTTAACATGCAGGCTACCGATCCCCTGACCTTGGAAATCCGACGCTTCGTGGCGGAGACCTGGGACCATATCGTTTCTCCCGAGCCCTTGCTCGATTTCAATCTGATCCAGGAGAAGACCGCCGCCAAGCCGCGCCCCCGGCGCAAGCCCAAGGCTCCTTCTCCCGTTCCGGCTCCGCATGCCCTTGTGGGCTGAGGGCTGATCCCACGCTACCCCCCAACACTCCCCTGGGCGGCGACCTGGAATGGAACAACGGTTTCCAGGAAGTCCTGGAATGGGTCGAAGAAGGGCGCCGTTGCCTCTTTGTCACCGGCAAGGCCGGCACCGGGAAATCGACCCTGCTCCAGCATATCAAGCGCATGGCCGTCGACAAGACCGTGGTGCTTGCGCCCACGGGCGTGGCGGCCGTCCATGTCGGCGGGCAGACCATCCACTCCTTTTTCCGTTTTCCGCCCCATGTGCTTTTTCCCGATGCGGTGGCCAGGCTAAACGGAAGCGCGATGTACCACAAGTTGCGCACCGTGATCATCGACGAGATTTCCATGGTGCGCGCCGACATCATCGACGCCATCGACATCTTCCTGCGGCGCTTCGGTCCGGATACCTCCGCTCCGTTCGGGGGGGTGCAGATGATCTTCTTCGGAGATCTGCACCAACTGCCTCCCGTGGTTTCGCCTCATGAGATGGAGGCGTTCCAATCCCTATACGAAAGCCCCTGGTTCTTCAAGGCCAAGATATTCTCACGGCTACCTTTCGATCGAGTGGATCTGAAGACCGTCTACCGCCAAAAGGAAAAAAGCTTCATTTCCATCCTCAACGCCATTCGTTCCGGCGAGGCGGAAGAAGAGGAGATAGGCGTCCTCAATGGCCGCTTGGACAAGCTGTATCAGCCTCCGGAAGATCAGCCCTGCATCACTCTCACCTCCACCAACGTCGCCGCAGATCGGGTGAATGCGCGGAAGCTCGATGAGCTGCCGGCCCACCTGGCCATGTTTCCGGCCAAGGTTGACGGTGATTTCGACGGCCGCGCCTTCCCCACCGATGAACCCCTGGCCTTGCGGGTGGGGGCCCAGGTGATGTTCCTCAAGAATCATCCGAAAGGCTTCTGGGTCAACGGGACCCTGGGCATGGTGGTGGGCATGGGCTCGGACGTGATCTGGGTGGACATTCCTTCCCGGGGCGGCCGCGGAGGCAACGTGGACGCGGAGGCGGGTCCATTGGGAGCCATGCGCGTGGAAAAGGCCGTGTGGGAAAGCGTGCGTTACGGTTTGGATGCGGAGACGGGCCGGGTGGTTCCCAAGCCCGTGGGCCGCTTCACCCAATTTCCGCTCAAGCTGGCCTGGGCCATGACCATCCACAAGAGCCAAGGCAAGACCTTCGAACGCGTCATCATCGATTTGGGCCAGGGCGCCTTTGCCCATGGCCAATCCTACGTGGCCTTGAGCCGATGTACCACCCTGGAGGGCATCACCCTGCGTCGGCCGCTGTCGGGACGGGATTTGATGCTCGATCCGGAAGTGCGCGAGTTTTTGGCGTAGATGGTGCCCTGGTGCCCGGCCAGGATTCAAAGGTCTGGTTACGTAGGAGCCCTGAGCCGCCTCCGCCCCAACGGCAAGTACGATTGCATCCACCCCTGGTGAATGGGTATCAGGTCTTCCCGATCGCGTTCCAGGTATACAGCGCCAACGCCGCCCAGATCAATCCGAACGCCGCTCCATGCAGTCTCGTGAAGGGCTCATGGAACCACAGCACCGCCATCACCAATTGGATGCTCGGGCTCAGATACTGGTAAAACCCCAGGGTGGACAGAGGCAGCCGCCGCGCCGCGCCATTGAAGAAGAAAAGCGGCGCCAGGGTGATGACGCCGGTGCCGATCAGCAGGGCCGTGGGAGTGACGCCGGTGGCGAAGGCCTGCGGCGCATGGGTCCAAGCCAACCAGCCCAGGTACAGGGCGGTTATGGGCGTGAGCCACAGAGTCTCCGCGGCCAAGCCGATCAGGACTTCCACGCCCAGGCGCTTCTTCACATAGCCGTAAAACGCGAAGGACAGGGCCAGGCCCAAGGCCCCCCACGGCAACCCTTCATGGTGGAGCCCCAGGATGATCACCCCAAGCCCCGCCAGGACCACGGCCGCGATTTGCACGCGGGACAAACGCTCGCGCAGGAGCACGACGCCCATGCCCACGCTCATCAGCGGGTTGATGTAGTATCCCAGGCTCGCCTGCACCAACTCTCCCCGGTACACGGCGTAGATGTAGATGGACCAATTGATGCCGATGAGGAGCGCGCTCAATCCCAGCAATAGGCACTTGCGCTTGTCCCGGAGGATCAATAGGAGGTCGGGTAGGCGGCGGAGGGTGGCCAGCAGCAACACAATGGTGATGGCCGACCAGAGGACGCGGTGCGCGAGTACTTCTCCGAGTGAGATGCCATGCAAGGCTTTCCAGTAAATGGGAAGCAAGCCCCACAGGGAGTAGGCGGCTAGGGCGAAGGCGATGCCGCTGCGGGATTCTGGTTTCGAGTTGGAGGGGTTACAAGACAGGATCGACGCCCAGAGTCCCGACCAGGCCTTCCAGATAGTCGGAGCGGGAGGCGGCCCGGATGGAATTGTCAACCATGGCCAAGCGCTTGGTCAGGCCCAGCCGATTGGCGGCGGGGCGGTTTCCATCGCTGCCGATGAATTCCTTGAGGTAGTCTCGGTGCCGGGACCACAAATGTTTGTCTTTTTCCTGCTGCCGCACCAGGCGGGCGCGGTACCAGGAGGACTTGAGCATGGTCTCGGCCGTGAATATCCTGCGAAGCTCGGCGCTGCGCAGGGTGAGGCCTTCCCAGGAACCCTTGGCCATGATATGCAGCAGGGCCTTGAGGGGCGGGCAGGCAGCGTCGACACTGCCGTCCTCGAAGTAGTATTGGGCCGCGGCGCGCTGAGCCTCGACGATGTTTTCGACTCCGTCGGCGAAGTCATTGGCGTTCTGCAACTCCGGCTCCAGCATGTCCTGAGGGAACACGGCCAGGGGATCGGAGAAGATGCGGCCGAGGAAGGCGTGCACGAAGCGTGTATTGATTCGGTAGCCCAGGCGTCCGGCAGGGATCACCTTGCCTTTACGCTTGAAGTCCGTGATCAGGGACAGGTATCCGCCCTCGATCAGCTTTGCGGCGTCGCGCTCTTCCGTAGTCATGCGGCACCAGAGTTCCGGGATGAGCAGGCTCATGTCGTGATCCACCCTGTATTTGGCGCCGATGTGACCGGCGGGGGTGGAGAAAACCTTGAGGCCGGTGAGGATGAAGGACACGATGGCCGCGTTCAGATCCGCCGTCGGCCAGAGCGCGTTGAATGGGCCCTTGGTGAGTGAGCCTTCCGATCCGGCTCCGGTCGTGGAAGGTGATTTTCCCGTGGGGCTGGCGATGAAGTCCATGAAGGCTTCCGGCAGCTCCTGGAAATGCAGGGGATTGTAGACGGCCAAAGGCTTGATGCCGGCTTCGCGATCGACGGGATTGTTGCGGCGGCCCATGAGCACTGCATCCACGGGGCTCGCGATGGGCGCGTCGGCGGAGAGTTTGCGCCTCAGTCGGATGCCGGTCTGCGCAACGAAGACGGAGAAGGGATCGACCAGGTCGGGGCGGTTCTGCAGGTAACGCACGTTGGCGTTCGGCTTGCCGTCCGTCATGCGCGGCCGCGAGGTGCACACGAACCAGCCGGAATCCTGCTTCGCCGCGTGCTCAATGACCTTGCGCATCGGCGCCGTGTACTTGCCCATTTCGATGGCGTCATCCATCATCTGGCGCGCCACTTCCACGGGAAGCGGCTCGTAATTGGACATGAAGTTGTTGGGCTCGGACAGGTCACGCTCGGCCTGGGGATCCAGGCCGGGATGGATGGCATCGTCGGGGCGTTGGAAGAGCCGGTATTCGCAGTTTTGCACATACTTGCGGGACGGGAGGAAGGCCGGTTTCCTGCCTTTGCCTTTCAACACGGCCGCGGAGCCTTTCTGCGGCAGCACGGCGGAGGTTGTGATGTCGTCCTCGACCTGGAGCTTATAGGCAGGCACGAAATCCGTGCGCAGGCGGAACACACGCCAATTGCCCTGTTCCCCTTCGGTGCCCACTTTCAGGTAGCTGGAGACCAGCCTGCGGTGGTTATAGGCGAGCTCATGGCCGGGCCGTCCGTCCACGACGGCCACGCTGAAATGGGAGCGGATATCGTCGCCCCACTCTTCGCGATAGAAGCGCTTGATGGCGAAAACGAGGGAGCGCACATGGGGCGGAATGCGGCGCAGCCAGCGGTTGTATTCCTCGGTATATTCGGCCGAGGGCGTCAGCAGACGCACCACCGATCCCAGGGAGCGGGAGGGGCTGAGGACCCCGCGGGCGAGCTTTTCCTTGGACCGATCCTTCGGCAACGATTTGTAGCGATTGCTGAAATCCCGGTGAATGATTTTTTCCGCCGCTTCGAAATCCTTTTCGTAATCGTGGATGTAGAAGTTGCGGTACAGGATGGACTCGGCGATGGACTTGGATATCTCGCTCTTGCCGCCGCCGGAAACGGTGCAGGGCTTATGGCATAGCACCCCTTCGGCCACGGTGCCTATGAGCCTCCAGGAGGGCGCGTCGGGATGCTTTTCCATGCGTACCTTGTAGCCGCTGGGATAGATATAGACGTGTTCGGGCAGGAGGCGCAGGGACTTGTTCTTGCCTTCCCGGGTCCAGGTGATTTCCTGGCCGATGAGGAACATTTCCGCATCCTCGGGCAGATAGATCACCTTGGGGAAACGCTTGTCTACGCCGTAGCCGTTCGGGTGAACTGCCATCGCATCGCCCATCAGCTTCTTCACCTGCTTGAAGGAATACCCCTTCTGGCGGATGTAGGTGGCGTTGTCTTGGGTAAAGTCGCCCAGGCTGTAGCTCGGGAAAATCAGGGCCCCGCCCGCGTGTTCTTCCTCGCTCACGCCGGTGAGATTGCAGGCGAAGCCGATTTGGGTCTTCACCTCCTTCTTGCAATAGCCGAAGTAATTGTCGGCGATGAGGGTTACGATGACC
>JALYSE010000161.1 GCA_030854955.1 Fibrobacterota bacterium
GCTACGGCTTCAGCAAGCCCATCGTGGACAACGCCACCAAGGAAGGCCGCCAGAAGAACCGGCGCGTCGACCTGGTGATCATGGACAAGAAGACCCCTTAGGGCCTGCATCCCTGAACCACGGTTTACAAGATACCCATACTAAGCGGGTGAAACGGGAGGGTTCTGCTCACTGAGGAGCGCCGCCGATCCATACTCCCGGTTCATCTTGGCGATATGGGTCACCGAAATTTCCTTGGGGCAAGCGGCTTCGCATTCATAATGGTTCCGGCAATTGCCGAATCCCAACCCGTCCATCTTGGACACCATGGCCAGGGCGCGCTTCGCCCTTTCCGGCCGGCCTTGCGGCAGGTGGGCCAGGTGCGACACCTTGGCGGCTACGAAGAGCATGGCGGAGGCGTTGGGACAGGCCGCCACGCAGGCGCCGCAGCCGATGCAGGCGGCCGCGTCCATGGCGATATCCGATTCATGTTTGGGAGCCAGGATGTTGTTCGCGTCCTGGGCGCCGCCGACGTTGGCGGAAATGAATCCGCCCGCAGCGATGATCTCATCAAAGGCGGAGCGGTCTACGATCAGGTCCTTCATGATGGGGAAGGCCTTGGCGCGCCAGGGTTCGATCAAAATGGTGTCGCCGTCCTTGAAGTGCCGCATGGTGAGCTGGCAGACCGTGGTGCCGGTCTCGGGGCCATGGGCCTCGCCGTTCACCATTTGGCAGCAAGTACCACAGATGCCCTCGCGGCAATCGCTCTCGAAGGCGATGGGCTCTTCGTTCCGGGTGACCAGATCGATGTTCACTTCATCGAGCATTTCCAGCAGGGACATGTCGGCGAGCACGTTCTTCGCCTGGTATTCCTTGAAACCGCCGGGATCCTTGGCGTCCTTCTGTCTCCAGACCTTGACCTTGAATTCCATATTACTTGTAGCTCCTCTGCGTCAGGTGCACATTGTCGAAGGTGAGGATATCCTTGTGGAGCTCGGGAGTCTTCCCTTCGCCCTTCCATTCCCAAGCGGCCACGTAGCAGAAATTCTCGTCGTCCCGCTGGGCCTCGCCCTCGGGAGTGGAGTACTCCTCACGGAAATGGCCGCCGCAGCTTTCGTTGCGGTTCAAGGCGTCATGGACCAGCAGTTCGCCGAATTCGAGGAAGTCCGCAATGCGGCCCGCTTCTTCGAGGTTCTGGTTGATGCCACCCGCGCCACCAAGCACGTTCACGTTCTTCCAGAACTCCGCGCGGAGCTTGGGGATTTCCACCAAGGCTTCTTTGAGGCTCTTCTCACTGCGGGCCATGCCGCACTTGTCCCACATGATCTTACCGAGCTCGCGATGGAACTCGATGGCCGGGCGCTTGCCCTTGACCGCCAGCAGCTTGTTGATCTGCTCGCGCTGTTGGGCTTCCGCGTCCTTGAAGGCCGCGTGATCAGAGGTAACCTTTGGCAGGTTGGTCGAGGCCAGGTAATTGCCGATGGTATGAGGGATGATGAAGTATCCGTCCGCCAGGCCCTGCATCAGGGCGCTGGCGCCCAGACGGTTGGCGCCGTGATCGGAGAAGTTGGCTTCGCCCAGCACATGCAGGCCGGGGATGCTGCTCTGCAGGTTGTAATCCACCCACAGGCCGCCCATGGTGTAATGCACGGCGGGATAGATGCGCATCGGTTCCTTGTACGGATTCTCACCCGTGATCCGATCGTACATGTCGAACAGGTTTCCGTACTTTTCCTTGATCTTGGCCTCACTTACGCGCTTGATGGCGTCGGTGAAGTCCAGATACACGGCTAGTCCGGACGTGCCCACGCCCATGCCCTTGTCGCATACGTCCTTGGCGTTGCGGGAAGCCACGTCCCGAGGGACCAGATTGCCGAAGCTGGGATAACGCTCTTCCAGGAAATAGTAGCGCTCGGCTTCCGGGATGGTGGCGGGATCGCGTTTGTCCCCGGCCTTTCGGGGGACCCAGACGCGGCCGTCGTTGCGGAGGCTTTCCGACATCAGGGTCAGCTTACTCTGATGGCTGCCGGTGACCGGAATGCAGGTGGGATGGATCTGGGTATAGCAGGGATTGGCGAAATAGGCGCCGCGCTTATGGGCGCGCCAGGTGGCCGTCACGTTGCTGCCCATGGCGTTGGTAGACAGGTAGAAGACGCGGCTGTAGCCGCCGGTGGCCATGATCACGGCATCGGCTTCGTGCCGTTCCAACTGGCCGGTGACCAGGTTGCGCATGATGACGCCACGGGCCTTGCCATCGATCATGACGATGTCCAGCATCTCCTTGCGGACATGCAGCTTCACGTTCCCGAGGCCCACTTGGCGCATCATGCTCTGGTAGGCCCCGAGGAGCAATTGCTGGCCCGTTTGACCGCGGGCATAGAAGGTGCGCGAGACCTGGGTACCGCCGAAGGAGCGGTTCTCCAGGAGTCCGCCGTAATCGCGCGCAAAGGGCACGCCGGTCGCCACGCACTGGTCGATGATGTTCACGGACACCTGGGCCAAGCGGTAGACGTTGGCCTCGCGGGCGCGGTAATCCCCGCCCTTTACGGTGTCATAGAACAGCCGCTGGACGCTGTCCCCGTCGTTGGTGTAGTTCTTGGCGGCGTTGATCCCGCCCTGGGCCGCGATGCTGTGGGCGCGGCGGGGACTGTCCTGCCAGGTGAAGGTATGCACGTTGTAGCCGAGTTCGGCCAGGGAAGCCGAGGCGGAAGCGCCGGCCAGGCCGGTGCCTATCACGATGATCTTGTACTTGCGCTTGTTGGCGGGATTCACCAGCTTCATGTGAAACTTGTAATCGTCCCACTTCTTATCGATGGGGCCCGGCGGGACTTTGGGGTCGAGGATCATTTACGGCGTTCCTCCGTGTTGGAAATAGGCCCAGATGGACAGGAAGCTGAATCCCCCGGTGATCAGGACGGCGTACAAGCGGCCGGCCCAATGGATGACGGGAGTGTATTTGGCATGGTTGAAGCCCAGGGACTGGAAGCTGCTCTGTACTCCGTGCATCAGGTGGGAGAAGATGAGGATCATGGCCAGTACGTAGGCTGCCGTGTACCACCAGATGGAGAAGGCGCGCATCATGGTCCCGTACAAGTCCCGCATTTCCACGCCGTCGTAGGTCACCATGGTATAGCCGCCCATGCCGATGCTTCCGTACCGGAAATTGGCGATGTGGATGACCACGAAGATTAGGATGGCCGTGCCCGTCATCATCATGGACGCGGAATGCAGAGTCTTCTTGGAGGTCTTCTGCATGGCGTAGGCGATCGGGCGCGCGGCCTTGTTCTCGATGGCCAGGGTGATGGCCAGGAAGATATGGACCGCCAAAGCCACGATAAGCGCGATTTCCACGGGGATGATGATTTCCGCCAGCTTGTGCAAGAGCAGGTAACCGTATTCATTGTACCGCTGCGCGCCGGCGAGCATGCCGACATTGCCGATCAGATGGACAAGGAGGTAGGCATAGAGGACGATCCCGGTGATTCCCATCAGCTGCTTCCTCCCAATGGAAGAAGCCAGGTATTTTTTCAAAGCGTGCATCCAGGGACCTTTCCGTGCCGACCGCACGAATCAGAGTAGTCCGGCGCGAGGTCCTGTTCCGGCGCCGTATTCCTCTCGGCCGCGCCGTCTGGAACACCCTAAAAGATAGAAATTTCGGCAGTAATGGGGATGGCCCGGGGATAGCCCGAGGAGAGTCCGCTGAGTGTCCCTTAACGCCGTGGCGTCTCCAAATGTTGCTTCAGGAACCTGGACATCACCCGCCATTGGGCGAGTTGCGTGTCCTGGTCTTTGACCGAATGGCCTTCGTCGCCGAATGTCATGAACCAGACCGGAACCTTTCGCCCTTTGAGCGCGGCAAAGATGCGTTCCGATTCCCCGTAGGGCACCCGGGGATCGTTGCGCCCGTGGGTGAGCAGCAAGGGGGAGGCGATCCGGTCCATGCGGGTGAGGGGGGAGATGCTATCCAGGAAGCGCGCCATGCGGGGATCCCGTTCATCGCCGTACTCGGCCCGGCGCAGATCGCGGCGGTAGCCGCTCGTCTTTTGCAGAAAGGTGGGGAAATGGCTGATGCCCACGGAGCTGATCCCGGCCTTCAGGCGATCGCCGTATTCGATGAGGGCGCTCAAGGACATGAAGCCGCCGTAGGATCGCCCGGAAACCGCAATGCGTGAGGGGTCCAGTTCCCGGCGCGTTCCGATCCAATCCAGCAAGGCTCCCAGGTCCCTCACGCTGTTCATGCGCAGCATCCCATCGTCCGCATTCAGCCATGCGCGGCCATACCCGCTGGAGCCCCTGACGTTGGGTCGGACCACGGCCAGTCCCAGGGTGCCCACGGCGTATTGGACGAAGGGGTCGAAGACGGGCCGCGCCTGTTGTTCCGGTCCCCCATGGACCAGGATGAGCACGGGGCGGGGGCCGGGGAAGTGGGCCGGATTGGGCAGGTGCAGCCAGGCGGGGATCGCCAGGGAATCGAAGGTGGGGTAACGCACGAGGGTTGGAGTGCTGAATCTGGACGGCGACAGGCCCCCGGTCCCGCTTTTAGTCCAGCGGGTGGCCCGGTCCGTGCGAAGGTTATACGAGTACGCCTCCCCGGGGTAGGCCGGTCCGTTGAGGGTGAATCCGAACTCCGTCGATTTCGCGCCGGGCCGGAACTGGATCCCGCCGATGACGCCTTCGGGAATGCCTTTCCGTTCCCGGCTCCGTTTGGTGCGGCCGGTGCCTGCGGAATGGAGCCGGCTGTAGCCGTCCTTGTTCACGGAATAGATCACCGTGCGGCGATCGGGACCCACGGCCCCCCATTCCACCTCGGATTCCGTCTCATGGGACCAGGCCTGGGGTTCGTCCTGGAACGAATCGGTATCGCCATCCGTCCCGGACCGAACCCAATCGGCGGCAAGGAGGTAGAGGCGCTGGCGCACGCCATTCAGGTCCGAAGTGAACCCCACGGACCAGGTCGTATCCCTTTCCGGCGGAATGTCCCTGGCGATATCCGTGCGGGTCAAATAGGACCAATACGGGGTGCGGACCCAGAAGGCATGGTCGGCCGAGGCTACGAGTGGAGGATCTTCGCTGGGCGACCGTTTCCCCAGTTGTGCGATTCCGCCTTTCCGCAAATCCAGGATGTAAATCCCCGACTTGGACGCGGAAACGTATTTCTGCAGGAGTAGTTTTTTTCCGTCCGGCCGGATGTCCATGGGGATCCAGGTTCCCGGCGCGTTGAAGAGGAGAGTGTCGCTTCCATCTGGCCGGCCCATGCGGATATCCCAGCGATCCGTTCCCACGGGCGTGTGGGCATAGGCGAAAGCGGTTCCGGAATCGTTCCAGATCAAGCCCTCCACGCGACCGGGCGGCGCGCCCATGACCCGGGATTCCCCCGTCCGCAAATCGTACAGGCCCACACGGTATTGCTCGTTGCCGCCGTCGTCCTGGGTGAACAGGAAGTTCTTTCGGAAAGGCTGCGGATTGAAATGGAAGCCGGACATGCGCTTGGGAAAGAAGGTGAGCCGGCGGCCTTTGGCTCCGGGCGCCGGGACATGATGTACCTGGGGAAGCCCATCCTTTTCCGGGCTGGTGAAGATTCCCGTTTCGGCCCAGCCACTGATCCCGTCCGGGCGCATCCTGATATAGGTTGCCAGGGGATCGAGCAGAGTGGAATCGAATCTTCCCTCCGGGGCGGACGGGAATTTTTCCAGGGTGAAGGCCGGGGCCGCAACGCCGGAAGGAACGGAATGGGCAGGTTGGCCCGCTACCGCCAAGGAAACGGCGAAGGGGATCGACCAGGCCAACGAGAGGAAAAGGAGGCGGGCGGTGGACTGGAGGCCGACGTTGTCGGCGGAGGACCAGGCGGGTGCGGACACTGACATGGGAATGAGCATACCCAATCTAGCATCAGTAACGGTAGGCAAAAGTCATGAGGGCGCGATGTTCGCGATTGTCCAGGCTGAGCCCGTCGCCTTCCAGGCCCCAGAAGGAATACGAGTACGCCAGATCAAGAGCCAAGGCCCCGCTGAACAGGAAGCCCGCGCCGGTGCTGAAGCGGTGCAGGTTGTAGGTGGGGTCGAAGGACCTTTCCGGCAAGGTGTTCATGGCATATCCCCCACGAAGCACGGTGTTCAGGGGTTTGATAAATTTCTCGCCCCCGAGGGACACCATCATCTCGTCCTTGTATCCGGCCTTTTTCAGGGTGGAGGCGTCGGCGGAGCCGTATCGGTACTGGCTCCAGCCGTTGATGCGGACATCGGCGGCAAGCAGGTACGAATCGCCCTGATACGCCAGACCGGATTTGGCCTGAAAGGGAAATTGGACCTGGTAGTTCTCTTCGGAATTGCCGACTCCCGCCTCTTCGTAGACCTCTTCCAGGTTGAGGATCTTTTCCCATGCCACTATCGAGACGCCCAGGCGGAAGCGCGGCGATACCTTGAACATCAGCGAGGGTTCGAGGTTGAATCCGTTATAGTTTCGCTCGTATCCCTCCAGGCCGATATCGGAAAGACGGATCTGCTCGCTGCCGTTCACGTAGCCCAGGGCCACGCCAAAGGACAGATCGGGGGCGATGTCCAGGGCCATGCCCAGGCGGTAATTGTTCAATGCGCCTTCGGCAGTGTAGGAGTAGGCGCCGCGGGAGTCCGACTGGGCGTCTTCATAGGAGATGACGTCGGAAAAGGTGCGGGGGCGGTAATAGCCGAACGCGAAGGTGAGGCCGCCGCGCACGGTGGGGACCGGAAGCAGCCACGCCAGCGATTGGATGCGCAGGTCCTCCTGTTGCGTTTCCCTCAAAGGAAATCCCCCGACCTGGTTGGTGGCGTTGAAGACGCTACGTTCCAGCGTCATCGAGATCTCGTGCTTTTTCACCGCGCTCAACCCCGCAGGATTGTAATACAGGGCGGACGCATCCGAGGCTACCCCGGTGTAACTGCCTCCCAGAGCCATGGGCCTGGCCGCGATATCCTGAGCCCGGCCCAGGTTGAAAGGGGTTTCCGCAGCCTGCGCCCGGAGCGTCGTGGACATGGCGCTCATGGTTAGGAGGGTCAAGGTCAGGATCCGGATCGTGCGCGCGTTCAACGGCGTTTTCCTTTTTTCAAAGGCTTGTGTTCAGCTTTGTCGGATGAGCCCGAAGTAGAGGATTCACCTCCAGACTGCGTGGACGGGCCCTCGCTGGATGACGGGGAGGAAGACCCGGAGCCCTCCTCCGAAACCTTGGGCGCCGGCGCGGGATTGGGATTGGAGGCTCCGGATTCCGATCGGCGGCCTTTTTTCGGAACGGAACGATCGGGCGCGGGGGTGAAAATGCGCTTATCGGATTGATAGGATCCGGATGACCCGCCGCCCGAGGGCGGATTGTCGGATCCTCCCCCATAATTCCTGTCGTATCCGCCATGGTATCGGCGGTCGTGGCGATGATACCGGGAGTCATTCCACCAATAAGGATCGTAATAGCTGCGATACCCGGATGAATAGAACCCAAGGGAGATGTACGGATAGTTCCAGTCGTCGATCCGGTAACCCCGGTAATACGGGCTCTCGTTGTAGTAGTTGTTGACGATAACCGGAGGGGCCGAGCGATAGAGGGTATCGGCTTCCCGGGCCGTGCCCGCCAAGGCGGACGAATCGTACTCCCCGTCAGCCGGATCCGCTTGCGCCTGAGTTTGCGGGCCGCGGTCGTATTCGGGATAGGCCGCAGCGCGCTGGCCGTAGCCCTGGGTATAAAGCTGGGTATAACACCCCGTGAAGGCGAGGCAGGCGATGCCGGCGTAGGCTTTGAGGGAATTCATACCTATTGGACAAGCAAGGAGCATACCACGTTCCCATGGGGTCTGAAAGACGGAGAATGGCTTGGAAAAGCCTGCAAAAACTTGAAAAGGGATGCGGGTCGGTTGGCCGGGAGGAGTAGGGGTGGCCACGAAGTGGACGGTGTCAACCTTGTGGACGCCTAGGGACGCTTTATGGACAACTTATGGACACCCTCAGGCAGCAATGCCCAAGGTAGTCCTATTCGCCCCTGATCCCGTACTTCGCCAGCTTGTTGTGAAGCCCCTGGCGGCTAAGGCCCAACACCTTCGCTGCCTGGGAAATGTTGCCTCCGGTCGCGTGCATGGCCCGGTTGATCCACTCCACTTCGAGCGACATCACCGCTTCATCGAGCAATAAATCCTTCGGCAAAGCCGCCGCACCTTCCGCGCCTGCCGAGTTTCCGCCCGCGCTCGCGCCCGTTTTCGCCCCTGCGATCGCGTCCGTTACCGGCCCGGGTATCCATGAACCCGTCATCGCCTGCGCTCCCTGAATCCTGTCCGGCAGGTCTTCCGGCAGGACGGCATCCCGTTCCCCGATCATGTTCAAGGAGTATTCGAGGGCGTTCTCCAGTTCGCGCACGTTGCCGGGAAAATTGTGGGCCGAAAGCGCCGCGATCGTTTCCGGGGCCAAGCGGGGCGTCTTCTTGCCCAGCTTGGCGGCCTTTTTGCGGAGGAAATGTTCCGCCAGCACGGGGATGTCGTCTCGGCGCTCGCGTAGGGCTGGCGTGCGCAGGGGCACCACCGCCAAGCGGTAATAGAGGTCTTCTCGGAAGGTCTTGTCCTTCACCATCGCCTCAAGGTCGCGATGGGTGGCGGCGATGACGCGTATGTCGACGCGTTTCTCCACGCGGCCGCCCACCTGGGTGATGACCCCTTCCTGCAGGAAGCGCAGGAACTTGGCCTGCATGGAGAGGGACATGTCTCCCACCTCGTCCAAGAACAAAGTGCCTCCGTTGGCGCTTTCGATGATGCCGATGCGGGTTTCGACGGCGTGCGTGAAGGCCCCCTTCACGTGGCCGAACAATTCGCTTTCCAGGATGGAGTCCGGCAGGGCCGCGCAGTTCTGGGCCACGAAAGCCTTGTCCTTGCGGGAGCCGGCGAAGTGGAGGGCTCTGGCCACGAGTTCCTTGCCGGTGCCGGATTCCCCGGTAATGAGTACGGTACTCAGGGACGGAAGCAGTGCCTGCAGCTTGGCTTTGAGCCGTTGCATGGGGGCACTTAGCCCGATGAGATCGCGGAAGGCCGCGGAAGCCTGGATGGTGTCCGCTTTGAGGACCATGTTCTCGCGCTCAAGCACCTGGTTGCGGGCTTTGAGATCGGCCTGGAGGCGCTGGTTTTCCTCGGTGAGCTGGTGGACCTGCACGGCCTGGCGGATGACCACCTCAAGCTGGATGGGCTCCCAGGGCTTGTGCAGGAAGTGGTAGATCTGGCCCTTGTTCACCGCGGCCACCACCGACTCGAAATCCGAGAAGCCGGTGATCAGGATTCTCATGGTATCCGGATGGGCCTGTTTCACCCAGGCCAGGAATTCCGAACCGGGCTCGCCGGGCATCCGTTGATCGCTGATCACGCAGGTGATCTTGTGGGATTCGAATTTCTTGCGGGCCTCGGCCGCGTTGGGGGCGCCCAGGCATTCGTAATCATCTTCCAGGGAGCGGATGATGCTGCTGACGATGGCGGGCTCGTCATCGACGATGAGGATGGTGGGTTTTTTGATTTCCATATCCACGCTTAAAGGGTTTAAATCAGCTGAAGATCCGAATGCCTTCGGTTTCCGCTGCCTTGACTAATTCCTCGTCGAAGCAAACGAAACAAATCGAAGCGTGCAATTTTTTAGCCTGCTTCAGACAATATAGGTGTCCGGCATCCGCGGACCGCAAACGGTGCTTATGGACGATTTTTCCCAGCGCCGGATAATCTTCTGAGTCCAGCGAAATGAATTCGAATTGCGCCAATAACGATTTCAGCGATTTGAACTCCCCGGCTCCGCATTTTCGGCGGGTCAGCGCGGAATAGGCTTCCATTTGCATCCACTCCCAAGCCAGGAAGCGCCGGCCCTCCTCGCGTGCCTTGAGGGATAAGGGCGTATAGCGCTCTTGCAGGATTATGGCCACAAGCGCACTTGTGTCCCAAAATTGGTAATCCGCGCTTTTGGGGTTCAATAGTCCTTTTCCTTGCGCATTTCCGCGACAGTTCCAATGGCTTTCCTACCGTCCGGTGCGAGCCTCGGTAGGATGGAAATGTTCCGGAGCGGTTTGGGCTCGGTTTCGGGAATGCTCAGCTTGATACCCAGCTTTGCGGCACGTTCCAGCACTTCCGCTCTTGCTTCGGCCCATGCGGTCCGTTTGGCGCCGCGTTTGCCGCGCAGGGGCATGATTCTGGCTATGGGCCTGTTCCTGTCCAGGATCGTGATGGATTCTCCCGTTTCCGCCAACCTTTTGAGATATCGGCTCAGGTTATTCTTTAATTCACCGGTCTTGACTTTCATACTTAGCTAAGCTAGCAGTAAAACTTAGCCAAGTCAATCCGCATTTACTGCGCTACCATCCGCACCAGCAGCAGAAATCGGGGTTTTGGATGTCCCCAAGGGAAACGTTATTAAGAATTCCGCCCCCCGGCCAACTTCGGACTGGGCCTCGATGTTCCCCTGGTGCGCCCGTACGATCTGGTAACAGATGTGCAGCCCCAGGCCAATGCCCTGCCCCACCGGTTTGGTGGTGAAAAAGGGCTCGAAAATGTGCTTCAGGTTCTCCTCCCCGATGCCGGGGCCATCGTCGGCGATGGACACCACGGCCTCGCCGTTGACGGCCCGGGTGCGGATGCGGATGGTCCCTTTCTCCCCCAGGGCTTGGCCCGCATTGACGAGGAT
>JALYSE010000363.1 GCA_030854955.1 Fibrobacterota bacterium
CCAGGAAGGCATGAAGCCCGGTGGCCATCAGCGCGTGCAGTCCCGGGAGGGACAGAATCGCGGTTTGAAAGCCGGATTCGGAATTCTCTACGGAGAAATCCCACCATTCCTCTTCCTCACCCATCCGGTCGCGGAAATCCGAGGCGTACCCCTGGGCCTGGCTGTCGGCAGCGGATATTCCGGGCTTTTCGAAATGAAGGGCGATGTAATCCCCGAACTTGGGCGCGTCGGGGATCAGGTCGTCGGCGGCCGATTCCGCATCGGGCGCCGGGGTCCGGGAGGCCGCGGGCTCCGTAACGTTCCGGATACCCAGGAAATTCGCCCGATCCTGGTACGGGCCTGCCTGGAGCGACATCTGCAGGGTCCATTCGCCCCGGCTGCGGAAAGTCGGTTCCCCGGATACGCCGTTCTTGGCCAAGGGGCCTCCCGCGCCTATTCCTCCATCGCCGGTGGGGAACCAGGGGATGTCCTTAACGATGAGGACCGTATCTTTTTTCACCTGGACCCAATAGGCGCCCCATGGCTTTAGGATTCCCCGGACATTCACCAGGTCCCGGCGGTCGGCATCCCATTCCCAGAATTGGAGGCCGGTGGGGGAAAGGTCGACAAAGTACGGAAACGGATTCCCAACCTGGTTCCAACCCTGCTTGCCGCGGCTGAGCTTCATGGTATGCGGGTTGTCCAGCAGGGAGGCCAAGGGGGAGCTTAGGTTCACACGTTCTGCAACGCGCACCCAATAGCCTTTGCCCCCC
Organism: Fibrobacterota bacterium; assembly: GCA_030854955.1. Taxonomy (GTDB): domain Bacteria; phylum Fibrobacterota; class Fibrobacteria; order UBA11236; family UBA11236; genus Chersky-265. The sequence goes on from JALYSE010000363.1 coordinate 753, forward strand.
ACCAGTGAGTCGGCGGCGTTGCCCGCTGCATAGCGGCCTAGTGGAGAGCCGTCGCTGGAGGCTTCGTCCCAAGTAGTCAGAGCGACGCCCGCGCCCAGGGCCCCAGCGGGAAGGGTTCTTCCCGGGAAAGCGATCATGTACCATTTCGCGCTGTCGAGAACCAGGGTCGTGGCCCCGGCGATCCTGAGGTCCGTCTGGGTGAAGCCGGCCTGCCTTAGGCCACCCTCGTCTTCGGCCGCGACCGCGAGTCTGTAGTCTCCGTCCGCCAAGGGGTGCAGGTCCAGTACCGTGGTGGCGCAAATTCCTTTGCGCACGGTATCGCCCGCCGCGCCCACCAGGCGGTAGTGGAAGCGTGTGGAACCCGCATCTCCATCATTGTCGGTCACGTCGAAGGAGATGCGCGCGGCGCCAGCGTGGATCTGCCTGCCCTTGATCACCGCGGAGGGGATGTCGTTCACGGCCGCCACCTTGGCGGTGAGCGGAAGTTCGCTGGCGGCGCCAGCGGCATCCTGGAAACGGAGCTTAAAGGAGAAGCTTCCGGTGTCCGCCTGGCCGGGCCTGGCCGCGAACCGGAAGAAGCGGTTATAGGGATCGGCTGGATCCACCGTGCTCTTCTGGGTCAACCACGGGGGGAGGGTGGTGGTCAGGACCACGGGATCGGATCTGTCCATGTCCACCACCACTACGGTGAAGCTGTCCGTGACGTCTTCCTTCCAAAAGGCGGGGGATTGCCAATTCGAGGAAGGGAAGGCAACCGGGGCGTCGTTCACGTTGGCCACGCTCACGGTCACGTCCAAGGTATCCAGCAATGCCCCGTCGCTTACCGCAATCTTAAAGGGATGATTGCCAACATCCCGGGAACCGGGCTTCAGTACCAAGGTCAGGCTGTCAAGGGTTGCGAAAGCCGGGAAGGTCACCAGGGTCATGGTATGCCCATCCCTGGGGTCTGCATCCTTGAACTTGGGAGTCCAGCGTGACACGCTGTCTTCCTTGATGGAAAACACGGTCGGGTCGCCTGCGAACACGGGCGGGTCGTTGACATCCACCACGTGGATGGATTTGGTGTAGGTGAAGTTCAGACCACTGCGGTCCTGCACGACGGCGCGCACGGTATTCTCCGAGCCGCTACCGACATGGAATTGCAAGGGCCTGCCCTTGAGGGTGGGTATCTTGTGGAGGGCCCATGGGGGATAGGAGGAGTCGGCTCCGGGCGCGACCGTGAGCCACGCGGGCGCGATGAGAGACACCAGGATGAGGGAATCCCCCGCGTCCATGTCGCCGAAATCCAGCTTCCAGCTGATTGAGTCGTTCTGCATGACCGTGTCCTTCAGGTTCGTGAAAGCCAAGGCCGGAAGGCGGTTTTCGTCATAGTGTACGTCCATGGAAAGGGGCGCGCTCATGTTACCCGCCAGGTCCAAGGCCCGGGCCGTGAATCGATACTCCCCGGTGGTCATGGAGGTGGCGGGCAGGATTGCCCCGAAAAGGGTGTCACCGGGCGAAAGGATCAGCTTGGCCGTGTCCGGGGACCCGACCCAAGAGGATCCGTTGAAATGCGCGCCATCGGCGAGGCGTTTGCGAACCACGAAGACGCGATCTGTTCCCGCCAGGCTGTCCTTCGACGTGCCGGAAACCGAAACCGGCCAGGTCCACCGGCTATGCACGGCTTTGAGGTCCAAGGTCACCATCGGCGGCGTGCGATCGAGCAAGGTGGTATCCCGGTACCAGACGGAGCGTTTTCCATAAACGTTCTTGAATTGGGCGGCCACGAATTTGTTGCCGTCGACGGTGCCCAAGCCCAGGGAATCGAGCGTGCGGATTTCTTTCCAGGCCGAGAGGGCCGTATCGGCCAGCAGGCCGAAGCGCAGGCTGTCGGCGCCGGAGGAGGTGAACGCCAGGGCTGGATCGCCGTCATTGGTGCGGCCGGAAAGGTCGTTGATGGCGAGGCTGCCGGTCACGGGCAACTGGTACAGGGAGGTGTCCCGGGCCCCTGCAACGCCGGGTCCGTAATTTCCGGCGGAGTCCCTTACGAACAGGCTGAAGGCGTAGATGGAATTCGCGACCAGGCCGGTGATGGTATCCTTGTCCCTTGCGTTGGGGAGTTTCTTCCATAGCGTTCCGTCGTTTGCGGTAGCCGGATGGACGACGCCGGTCAGGTAGCGGATCATCACCGTGTCCGCATCCGCGGATGCGGATGGCGTCCAGGCCAGGGATGCCGTGGTGGGGGTGATCCCGTCCGCGGCCAGGGCGGTGACATTGGCGGGCGGCGTAACATCCGGGGTACGGGCGGAGTCCCGGGCGTTCGCGCCCGCGGGGCTGTAGTTCCCCGAGGAGTCCTTCACAAAGGCGGCGAAATGGTATATGGTCTTGTCCGT
>JALYSE010000162.1 GCA_030854955.1 Fibrobacterota bacterium
AAGTGATCCGCCATGCTCAGGCCCTGGTGCGCGGGGCCGTGCGCCTGGGCATTCCCGTGGTGGCGACGGAACAATATCCCAAGGCACTGGGCCAGACCGCTCCGGAGTTGCGCCAATGGCTTCCGGACAACCAGAAGTACTTCTCCAAGATGTGCTTCAGCGCCCTGGGCTGCGAACCGCTGCGCAAGAGCCTGTCCGATACCGGCCGCCGGCAGGTGGTGGTGACGGGCATCGAGACCCATGTCTGCGTGATGCAAACCGGCCTGGAGCTATTGGCCGCAGGTTATTCCGTCTACGTGGTCGCGGATGCGGTTTCGTCCCGCAAGGGAACCGATCGTGATGCCGCCTTGAAGCGGCTGGAAAAGCACGGTGCGGAACTGGTGACCACGGAAATGGTGGTGTTCGAGTGGCTGCGGGCGGCGGGAACGCCTGTGTTCAAGGAACTTCAGGCGTTGATTAAATAGGCGGAGCCTGCAAATGGCCGGGGCCGGCAAGGGGCAACAGGGCCGTTCTCCGCCTGGGTAACGGACAGGTTAACCCGCCTTGCCCATCTTCTTCTGGGTCATGCCGGCGGGCACCTCGAACAGGCTCGCAGGCTGGCTTTCCTTCTTGATCTCCTTGACCTCCATCTGGAACTCCGGCTTGCCGTCCTTATAGGTCAGGGATTTGACCGGCATTCCCTTATCGCTGATTTGCCATTCCGAGGTCGGAGCGATCTTCTCGAAATACTTCGCCAGATCCTTGAATACATGGACCTCGGATTCGGAGATGCCCAGGGTCTTGTAATCGGAAACCCATATGTCCGACTTCTTGCCCCCTTCGCGGATGGCCTCGTATTTGACCGTGCTCCAGCCGTTTACCTTTCCGCCGCTGCCGGTGTTCTTGAATTCGGTCTTGGGAGCGTCGGCACCCACCGCGCCCCCCGCACTCATCTTGGCCATCATGTCTTCCATCATCTTGCGCTGTTCGGGGGGCATCTGCGCCATCTGCTCCTTCATCTTCTTCATCGCCTCGTCCCTTTTGGAGAACATCTCGGTGAAGTCCTTCTCGGTCATCTCCATGTAGGCCTTCTCTTTGAGATTGACTATCCAAAGCAGCTTCTTGTCTCCGCGGTAGATGAATTGCTGGTCGGGGGTTGATCCGTTGACCACGCGGATTCGATCCTTGTCCACGTGGATGGTGTTGCCCATGGCCTGGGTCTTGCCATCCAGCTGTTGCCAGCTTTGGACGATGGTTACGCCGGCTTGGGCGGACAGGGTCAGTCCCAACAGGCATATGGCGGCGAGTTGCGTTGATGTCTTCATTTCGGCTCCTTTTCGTTTTCGCGCCGTCCGGTTTCATCAAACCCCGGCATCCCGAAGGGAAGATAGAAACTGGAGGCGCCGGCCGATACAAGGCCCTTGTCCTTGCCCGACCGGAAGGGATATGATTGACTCCATGGTTTCCATCCGGATTCTTAACCACGCATGCGCAATCATAGACATCTCCGGTGTCTCGATTCTTATCGATCCCTGGCTGATGGGAACATGTTTCGACGATGGGTGGGGCCTCAGGTACGATAATGCGGACGCTTTCGAGGCCGCCGGAAAATGTACCCATATGTGGATTTCCCATTTCCATGGGGATCACTTCCATGTTCCGACCTTGAAGCGCATTGCCAAATTGAATCCTGGAATCGTCTGCATCGGAAATGTTTCAGCGAATTTCCGGATGGACGAAGCCCTGGGCATCATCGGATTCAGGAACGTAATTCCGTTTTACGAACGGCGTCCGCTCAAATTGGCCGACGATCTGGTTTTGGAACGGATCCCCGCCACCAGCATCGACAATATGCTGATACTCAGGAATCGCGAACTGACTTTGCTCAACTATAACGACTGCGTTCTGCCTCGCTACACCAAAAAGGTTTTGTCTCGGAAAATAGGCGCAGTGGACATTTTCATGTCCAATTTTAATCATGCGGGAAAGCTGCTGAAAAACCCGCTTCCGGCCGATGAAGCCATCCGCGGATTATTGGTGGATAATTTTAAGAATACCTTTCTGCCGTTCAATCCCAGGTGGGTGGTTCCATTCGCTTCCCATCACTATTACCGGGACGGCAAAAGTTCGGACCAGAACTCGTCCATGCTCGTGGTGGATGAGCTCAAGGACATCGATGATCGGATAGTACCGATTGAAGTCGGAGAGGTGTGCCGATTCGACATGGAACGCTTGACCGTATCCCGATCGGCCGTCGATCAGGTCAAAAAAAACAACTATGAGGCGGGAGTGTCCCAGGCGGCCAAATCCATCCCGACCGAGGCCATTTTGGAGGCGGCGAGAAAATATTCGAAGAAGGCGAGATCCGCATTTGTATTCCCGAAACTTTGGGCCGGCGCCTTGAACATTTTCGTGGATGACCTGGCATGCGCCTTGGTGCTCGATTATACCGACGGACCGCGATTCGATGCGCACCTCGAAAAATCAGCTTGCGATATCGCGACAAGGAGCAGCTCCCTATTGAACTGGCTGTCCAAGCTTTATGGTACGGATAGTTTTGTGGTCGGCGGGCATTTCGATATCCTGACCAAGGATCTGAAAAAAATTAAAAAGCACATCATTCTTGGGATTACCATCGACAACAAGATCGATCCCCGTTCGCTCTTTAAAATGTTGGCTTCGCTCAGCGGGATCCAGTTCTACTTCAACCGCCGGGAAGAAATACTCGGATTGGCGGTGAACAGGCAGATTGGATCCGACTACCAGAACTCCCCCGCCTGAGGCTCGATGCCTCCGGGTGGAGCCCCCCGATTACTCCGCTACCCCGAACTCCAGCATCTTAAACCCCTTCATCTCCTCCGGCCCGCCGTAGGGAATGCACCCCCGCCATGTCAGGGTCACCTGGTTCGTTTGCTTGTAGACGACTACCGTGTGCGGCACCATTTCCATCCGTTCCCTCCCTTTTCTCGTGTCCAGCCAAGCTTTTGGCCGGACCCCAAGCAACGCGAAGTAGGGATTGAGGGGCGGTTCGGCCAAAGGGAATCGGGGATGGGAATACCTGCCGAGGCAGCCGAATGCCACCGGAATCGGTGCGACCGGCTAGCGCTCGAATTGGCCGATGAAAACGAGGTCGGTCATGGCCTTATAGGCCGTCAGATCCGACTCCAGGCGGACGGAATCCTTTGCGGGGTCGCCTTTTCCCCAGAACTCGTCGGCCTCCAGGAAGCCGATCTGCTCTTCATCGATCCAGGCGGTTTTGACCTTGGCGAACCGAAAGCTGCATTTTCCCAGCACGGACAGGATGTGCGAGCGGTCGGGCGCGTGGCGGGGAGCGACGCGGGAAAGGCATTCCATTATTATGCGCCTTGGGAACCGATTCGAAAACTAACAAAGGCGTTTGGCAGCCGGTCCCCCCTAGGGCTATATTTGTGACCCCGGACACCCAGGGCAGGAAAGAGATCCCATGAAGACCTATAAAATCGCAGTTTTGGCAGGGGACGGCATCGGTCCCGAAGTGATGGCGCAGGCCACCAAGATTCTGGATGCCGTGGGAAACAAGTTCAATTTCGGCCTTGAGTACCGCCGCGCCGACGTGGGCGGATGCGCCATCGACAACTATGGCGAGGCCTTGCCCGCGTCCACGCTGAAAAACTGCGAAGAAAGCCAGGCCATCCTGTTCGGCTCGGTGGGCGGCCCAAAATGGGAAACCCTGTCTCCCGAAAAACAGCCCGAGCGCGCGGCTCTGCTTCCCCTACGTAAGCACTTCAAGCTTTTCTGCAACCTGCGTCCCGCCAAGGTCTACAAAGATCTGGTGGCCTCCTGCCCGCTGCGCGCGGACATCGTCGGCGACGGGTTCGACATCCTGTGTATCCGCGAGCTCACCGGCGGCATCTATTTCGCGAAACATCCGGGCAGCAAGGGCCGCGAAGGCTCCGGCCCGGAAGAGCGCGCCTGGGACACCAAGGAATATTCCCGCGCCGAGATCGAGCGGATCGCGCACAAGGGTTTCCAAGCCGCCCGTCTGCGCAAGAAAACCCTGGTCTCCATCGACAAGGCCAATGTGCTCACGAGCATGGTGTTCTGGCGCGAATTGGTCACCGCAGTTTCCAAGTCCTATCCGGACGTGAAGCTCTCCCACATGTACGTGGACAACGCCGCCATGCAGCTGATTAAGAACCCGCAGCAGTTCGACGTGATGCTTTGCGGCAATATGTTCGGCGACATCCTGTCTGATGAGTGCGCCATGATCACGGGCTCAATGGGATTGTTGGCGTCAGCCAGCCTTTCCGAAAGCGGCTTCGGCCTGTTCGAACCCGCCGGCGGTTCCGCCCCGGACATCGCGGGCAAGGGCGTAGCCAATCCCATCGCCCAAATCCTGTCGGCCGCCCTGATGTTGCGCTACGCCTTCCAGGAAGAGGTCGCGGCCAAGGCCATCGAGGATGCGGTCGCCGCCGCCATCCATGACGGCTACCGCACGGCGGATATCGCCGCTCCCGGAGCCACGGGTTTCAAATCCGTGGGCACGGCGGGAATGGGTGATGCGATCCTTAAGGCGATTGGGTGACCCTCAAGGAGAAGCGTGAGCGGGCGGAAACGCCTGGGCCCTCGCGCCGTTCCCTCCTTTTCAATCCGAAAGTACTGTCCCGGTTAAGACTGGGATTGACTCTACTTACCTTTGCCGCCATCGGGTGGTACCTCCACTCCCGGCCCCGTTTCGATATTTCCGCCGCGACCTTGCGCTGGGATTGCCTGGCGTTGGCCGGCGCTTGCCTGCCGCCCCTTCTATGGCTCCGAGCCGTCAAATGGCGCATCCTGCTGCGGGGCGCGGCGCCAGATGTGACTCTGGGCCAGGCCTTGCGGAGTTACCTGGGTGCGATGGCGTTGGGACTGGTGACGCCGGGACGGGTGGGGGAGTTTTCGCGCGGACTGTACCTGCCCCAGCGGCAAGTGCAAGGCTGGCGTGGGGCGGGGCTGGTGCTCATCGACAACTGGATCGATTTCCTGGCCGTGCTGGTCTGGGCCTGTCTGGGCTGGGCCGTGTGCTTCGGCGCTCGGGGTCTGGTATTTGGAGCGCTCCTCGCGCTGATCTTCGCACCAATCCCCTTCTGGCTCCGCCACTCCTCCAAGGTGACTGAGCGGTTATCCTCGCGCTGGGGTTTCAGGGATTCGGCGAACAAAACGATGGCGGCCGGGAATGGGATTTCCTGGAAGGATTGGGCATCGGCTTTCGCGGCCGGTTTGTTTGCTTATGGCCTGGAATGGCTGCAGATTTCCCTGCTGCTCTCCTTTCTTGCCCCGGCCGTACTGGACCCATGGCGATTGGCGGGTATGATGGCTTTGGTCACCCTGGCTAATTCTTTTCAGGTAACCCTGGCCGGGCTGGGAGTGCGGGAGGGGATATCCATGGTCTTTCTCGCGAGGGAAGGCGTGGGACCCGATGCGGCGGTGCTCGCCGCCTTCCTGCAATCGGCGCTTATCCTCTTCGTGCCGGCCTTGCTCGGTCTGATGGTCAAGCCCGTGGCGCTGTACGTCGAGGAGGGAAGTAGCCAGGCAGCGAATGCCCGTAGCCCGGCTTCCTGAAGCAACGGGTGCTCAGCGCTTGCGAAGTATCCCTGCGACGTAATTGAAGGTATCCTCGCCGCACAAAAGCGGCTCCAAGGGAGGTTCGTGCCGGAACCGGTTCAGGGTGGTCGTAAAAAACGAGGTGACCCATCCCTTTTGTCCCCCGAGTACGACATAATATTTGGAAAAGACCATTTTTGCTTCCCATTTTACCATCCCCCCTTCGTTCCGATCCCTCGTTGTGCAGCGACTTATGGATAAGATAGGGGTTGTATTGATACAATGCCTGGGTAGAATCCTAGGGAAATCGGCGGCGAAGGCGACGCAATGGGCGGGCGGTCCGGCCCGCAAAGGACCAATGGTAGAAGGTAAAAAGGTGCTTGTCGTCTGTTCCACCGGCGGTCATTTCGATGCCGCTTTGGCGGTTCTGCCCGCGTTCAGGGATTGCTGCTTGGAAATGGTCACATACCGGGCGGAAGAGGAGCTGCGCCAATTCAGTCCCAGTGCCTACGGCATCCAAAAAGTGCATCGCATCTCGCTCTGGGGAAACGTCCTGGGCCTGCGCATGTTTCTGTCCTTCATTGCGAATTTTTTCGAGGCCACGTGGATCCTGATACGATTCAGGCCGAAGGTGGTGTTTTCTACCGGGTCGGAAATCGCCATTCCCGTGGTGTTCATGGCGAGGATTCTCCTCGATCCTCGCATCATCCATCTGGAAACGGCTACCCGTCCTAAAAAGGTTTCCCCCTCCGGAAGGATCCTGATGCCATTTTGCGACGATTTTTTCGTCCAATGGCCCGAAGCCGTAGCCATGGCGGGCGGCAAGACTCGGTTCGCCGGGAGGGTTTTCTGATCCTCGTCGTCACCGGTTCGGCCGGTTACCCTTACGATAGGCTGCTCCGCAAGGTGGACGTGATCGCTCCCGAGTTCGACTTCCCATTCGTGATGCAAACGGGGGTTTTCCCCTTCGCGGCCGCGAACTGCAAAACGTTCGGCATGGTGGGATACGACCATTTCATGAAGCTTTTCAGGGAGGCGACGTTGATCATCTCCCATACCTCCAGCGGGCCCTTGATCTATGCCCACCGGTTCGAAAAGCCGATCATCACCGTGCCCCGTCGAAAGGCGTTCGGAGAGGCGCTGGCCGACCACCAAGTGGAAACGGCAGATGCGTTGAAGGCCGTGGATGAGCCGATGCGGATGGTCCTCGATGATGAGGAGAATATGGAGTCCGCCATCCGGACCATGTTGGAGGCTTCGGCTGCGGGGCTCAGGTACACGACCGGAAAGCAGGAACTGGAATCCCTTCAATCCGCCATTCGGAAGGCTTGCGGGATATGATCCCCGATCCTTCGATGGTCCAGGGAATGGTAATGTTTTGACTCCGTTTGCGAGCAAGATCGATTTCATCATCCCGGCAATCGCAGGCAAGCGGGTGCTTGACCTGGGTTGCGTTCAGCATGTCCTATCCAATGCGGTCAAGGAAACCTGGCTCCACGCGCATATCCAAAAGCATGCGCTCAACGTCCTTGGCGTCGATCTTCTCAAAGAGGAGGTCCAGGCGCTTCGCGCCCAAGGCTATGACATGGTCGCCGCCGACGTGGAAACCATGGACCTGGGCAAGACCTTTGAAGTGGTGGTGGCGGGGGACATCATTGAGCACCTGGGAAACCCGGGAGCTTTCATGGCCCGGGTCCATGCGCATCTGGAGCCGGAAGGCCGCTTCATCATCACCACTCCCAACCCGGTCACCTTCCTGCGCTTCGTCAGGCTTCTCCTCCTAGGCTGGATCGGAGGCAACGATGAGCATACCTGCTGGTTCACGCGCCGGACCATGCGGCGGTTGGCGGGGATGTACGGGTTCCGGGTTGAACGCGTCGCATACGTGGACGACATCTACCATTGGTATTTCGAAGGGCCCTGGCGATGGCTGATCCCGTCCCTCCCCTTCCTGGCGGTGAATTGGATCTTTTGCCGCATCCGGCCGCAGTTGAGCGAAACCCTGGTTTTCGTGCTGGCTAAGGGCAAGGCGTGACACTGGTTTTTCCGAAGGGTAAATTCGCAAGAGACGTCGCCTACCTGTTGGGCGGTTCCGTGACCCAATCCCTTTTCCTGTTCCTGGTCCAGATTCTGCTCGCGAACAACCTTACCCTTGATGAGTACGGCAGGTTGGCCTTCTTCAACGGCCTGCTCCTCCTGTTCAACATCATCGGAACGGCGGGAACCGCGGCCCTGCTCCCAGCCCTGGCGCGTCGTAGGGCCGCCGAGGGAAAGGCACCTCCCCATGCCATGCTGGTCTGGTCGGTCTGCTTCGCGGCCCTGTTCGCCGTCGCGAACATAGTCGCCTATGCCGGAGGCCTGTATGACGGCTTCGGGGTCCGTTTGGACGGACTCTATTTCTGGATGTCGGCCACCCTTTTTCCGGTCTGCGTGATGGTTTCCATCCAAGCAATTTTCGTGGGATATGGAAGGACCCGCCTAGTTTTCCATGCCGGAATCGTCCTGGAAGCGGCCCGGCTGGCGGTGGTTCTTCTCTTAATCGGGACCGGCGGGCTGTCCATCGGCAATCTGATCCTGGGATGGTTCGCGCTGCAGGCCCTGGCCACCCTTATCAACCTGGGCGCATACCTAGCGTGGGTCCGCCGTTTTCCAGAACCGTTCCGGGAGGCGATCCGTTGGACGCCGCACAATGTCGAGGCCCTGGTCTACCTCGTGCCCTCGAGCGCGGGGGCAATCATGACCCGGCTCTTGGTCTTTCTGACGGGGGTATTCCATTCCAGTGAGGAAACCGCGGTTCTCAACATCTGCCTTATCTTCATGTCCGCTTTCTCCATCCTGCTGGCGCCATACCAGACGGCCTTGTTGAGCCATTTCCAGCAATTCCGGGATGCAGGCGATCCTGGGACTTTCGTGAAGTCGGCCGGCAGGAACATGGCAGTTCTCATCTTCCTCTCAGCTGGTGCGGCCTACTTTGGCGGGAGATTCTGGCTGGAGCCCTTGTTTGGGATCCCGTTCCCGGCGGTGGCGGGATACCTGGCCGCGTTGACGCTGCTGTTCGCCCTGGACGCCCCGCGCGCGCTCTTCGATGTTTTCTTCATCACCTTCATGCGGAAGAGATCCCTTATCGCCGTCGAATCAGCCAAGCTGGCGGGGGTTGTCGCAGTGTTCACCGCGATTCCCGGATCACTGCGGGCGCAGATCCTTTGCGTGGCGGTCCTGGGCGCGCTCGCGAACCTGTACAAGGGCGGCGCAGCGGCCGCCTATCTATCCGGGAGGATGCGCGATGCCCTGGCGTAGCGCCGCGGTTTCCCTGCTTGTGTTCGCCTGGTCCCTGGGGTGGATCCTTTCCCGGCATTTCGAGGACATCCCGCCCGGAAACGACAGCGCCTATTACTTGGTCAGTTCCAAGGGATTCGCCTTGGGTCGACCCTACGAGGACCTTTCCAATCCTATGCCCGGTTCCGGCTCACTATTGGGCCCTCCCGTATTCCCCTGGGTGCTCAGCCTATACTGGCGCGTCCTGCATCCTAACCTATCCCTGCTGAAAATGCTCATCGCCGCGGTGATGGCCCTGGCTCCCGTTGCCGCCTTCCATTGGCTGCGCCTCCAACTGCCCCCGGCCCTGGCACTGATGGGCGCCTTGGCGTTCGGTTGCTCCTATTCCTACATCGTCCAGGGCAATTCCGTGATGACGGAATCGATCTATTGCCCAATGGTGTATCTCGCCCTGTACCTGTCGCAGCGTGGCATACAGGGGGAGAGCGGGCCGCAGGAAACGGGAAGGAAGCGGACGTGGTGGGCGATGCTGCTCTGGGTGGTCATCGCTCGCACCCGCGTGGCAGGTTGGTTCTTCCTTGCGGTCTTCGCGGCATTGGCGGCCAATCGGAGGATGTGGGCCCTGATTGCGGCGGGCGCGGCGGGGGCCTGCGCGATGCTGGCCATCGAACGCTGGTTATCCGCCGGAGTCCGGGTGATGAAATACACGGATGATCTTTTCACGGGAAAGTTTCCCATCCTGGTGGAATTCCGGGTCGGAGTGGAAGCGCTGGCGCGGAACCTTGCGACGACCGGATATGACTTCGCTACTTCGATCAACGGTCATATCCTGTTTCCCTGGTTCTACGAAATGGTCGCGATGTCCAAGGCAAAGCGGGCGGCCTGCCTATTGGTGTTCCTCTGGAGCGCGTGGGGAGTATGGCTCGCGTGGCGGGAGAACGCAAGGCTGCGGCCATGGATCGCTTCGGTTTTCATGGCATCCGTGCCGACCTTTCTCATTTTCGAGAGCCATGACAGCTTCCGTTACCTCATGCCCTTCTTTCCGTTCCTTTTCCTGTTCTTCCTGGCTCCCTTTCGCTACATCGCGGCGCCTGGACCTTCCGCCGCCTTGCGCGGTCTTCCCGTTGCGGCTTGCGCGGTCCTGCTTTTCGGGCAGGCGGCCGCCTCGTTCCGGCACGATTTCGAAACGGAATACATCGATTATCCCGCGGAGTTCTCGGCCTTGCATGATTCCCTTCTTATCCGTACCCCAGGCCCGGCCGTCTGTCTTTCTCCGGATGCCTTCTACACCTATCTCCGGACCGATCTTCCGTCCGTCCATTTCCAGGGTCGCCATGACATCGCTTATGCGCGCGCCCGAGCAGAGGGCAAGGAGACCTGGGCCCTTTGTGGTCCCCGCAACGAGTGGATCTGCGACCTTTGGAAATACCAGGGTATCGTCTATGCGGATCCGCCCGTGGCGGTCTCCGGTTCGTGGAAGCTTCTCAAAGTGGAGCGCTGGCCCCAAACACGGTAATCGCGGGGAAGCGCGCGGATCCCGGCGTAAATCCGGAACAAGGACGTTACGAAGCCCGTTTCGCCTGGGCTTCGCTCATGGCGGGCAACCATTCTGTAGATGCCCCGGCACCATTCGCAAGGGCCCTGGATTCGACGGCCCGGGACAATG
>JALYSE010000163.1 GCA_030854955.1 Fibrobacterota bacterium
AGATGGGCACGGAGGAGGTGATCCTCCCCCATCCCCGGGTCAGGAAAGCCGCCGGGGCCGCTTCCGGCGATTCCCGGGCGACTTTTACCGGCCATCCGCAGTCCATGGCCGCGCACCTGGATAGCATCCCAGCCCTTTCCATTCCCGGGTCCTCCAAAATAGCGGGCCTGTCGCCGGAAGGGGGCCTTCCCGCTATCCACGATTACCGATCCCAGGAGACGATCGCCGCGGATTTGTTTCAATCCCTGACCCAGGCGCTGGCCGGCACTTCGGATCTCAAGCGGTCCGAAGCTGCTGCAACGGCGCGGGCATCCATCCCAAGGGGCGTCGAGACTTCCAATCTGCCCGTCTTCATGGGCCTCCCGGACTTCTGGGAATACATGGAGAAGCATTCCTACCTGCTCCTGGGCGAATCGGGAGGCTCGACCCTTGCGCGGGTGATCCGGGGAAGAGGGCCAGTTAAAGCTCCCTTGGCCTTGGTCGGGTTCGAACCCGGTGAAGCCGACGCCGCCGAAGGCAAGCCCTTCAGCGCCGAGGCGGGAGCCCTTTTGGAAAAGATGATGCGAGCCATCCGCATCGAGATGCCGGACCTATATCTCACCAACCTGATCAAGTCGCGTCTTCCGGGAAAGGTCTGGAGCCGGCGCGAATTGGTCCGCATCGTTCCATTGCTGCATATCGAACTGGGCCTGGCCCAGCCTCACATGGTCTTGTTGCTGGGCCAGGAGTGCGCCCAGTCGGTCCTCAAAACCGGAAAAGGGGTGGAGGAGCTCCGTCAAGAGACCCACCGCCTGGATGGCCGGGAGTTCTTCGTCACTTATCACCCTCAAGAGCTGCTCCGCAAGGAAGAGTTGAAGCGCAAGGCATGGGAAGACTTGCAATGGCTGCAACGGCGGATGGCGGAAGCGCAGGCCAGGACATGAGCCAGTCCGGATCCAATTTCCGCATGGGGGAAGGCCGGGCGGAGCGCAGTGAAATGCGCACCAACTCCTTCCGCGTGCCCCCACAGGCCATTGAGGTGGAAAAGCACGTGATCGGCGCGCTGTTCCTGGACTCGGAAGCCCTGGGAGATGCTTTGGAAGTCCTTAAAGCCGAAGACTTCTACCTGGAAAAGCACCAGGTGATCTTCGAGGCCGTGGCGAACCTGTTCGAGAAGAATTCTCCGGTGGATCTCATCACCATTTCGGAGAACCTGAAGAAAAACCAGAAGTTCGACGTGGCCGGCGGCGACGCCTACCTGATGGAAATCTCCTCCGAAGTGGTTTCCTCCGCGAACGTAGCCCAGCATTGCGCCATCATCAAGGAAAAGGCCTTGTTGCGCACCCTGATCGGGTCGGCCACCCGTATTCTGGAAAGAGCCTATGACGGTTCCCAGGAGCCCGGCGAAATCATGGACGCGGCCGAGGGCGAGATTTATGCCATCAGCGAGACCACGGTCAAGCAGGGCTTTATTCCCATCAAGCGCATCCTGAGCGATACCTTTAAACTGATCGAAAGCTATTCCAAGGGCGAGGTCATCGGTGTTCCAACGGGGTTCAAGGACTTCGATGCCATGACCTCCGGGTTCCAGAAAACGGATTTGATAATCCTGGCAGGCCGTCCAGCCATGGGCAAGACCGCCCTTGCCCTCTCCATGCTGGCCAACGCCGCCATCGACTATAAGAAGACCGTGGCCTTCTTCTCCCTGGAAATGGGCCGGGAACAGCTGGTCCAACGTATCCTGTGCCGGCAAGCCCAGGTGAACATGCATCTGCTTCGCACCGGCCGCCTGCCCCAGCGGGATTTCCCCAGGCTTTCCATCGCCGTGGGGCCCATCAGTGAGGCAAAGGTCTTCATCGACGACCATCCCTCGCTGAACATCCTGGAATTACGCGCCAAGTGCCGGCGCCTTAAGGCCCAGCAGGGTCTTGACATGATCATGGTCGATTATCTCCAACTGATGCAAGGGGCCGGACGGCAGGAAAACCGCCAGCAGGAGATCTCCCAGATCTCCCGGGGCCTGAAAGGGCTGGCCAAGGAGCTGGAAATCCCGGTGGTGGCACTATCCCAGCTCAGCCGCGCCGTGGAACAACGGGGCGGAGAGGGGGAACCCAAGCTTTCCGACCTTCGGGAATCCGGCGCGATCGAGCAGGACGCCGATTTGGTCATGTTTGTGTACCGGGAAGAGATTTATAATAAAGACGCCGAGAAAGGAAAGGCCAAGATCATCTTGGCCAAGCAGAGAAATGGACCGACCGGGGAAGTGCCCCTTACTTTTATCTCCGACTACGCGTCCTTCGTCAATTACTCGGGACGCGGCCCGGAAAACGACGGTTTCTGATCCGGGATGAGCGAAGAATCGGCCCTTCCGCTTAGACCCGTTCCCCCGCCCCAACCCGCCTGGGCCGTGATCTTGGACGCCGTGGGCGGCCAGTTCATACGTCTCATCACCCTGGCTTCGGAATCTCTCGCCAGAAAGATCAGCCATATCGGAGAGGTGATTGTTCTCCTCTTTCGCATCGTCAAAAGGGCGCCTTGGTTTTTTATGAACCCGTCCCTGACCCTGGAGCAATTGATCCGCATCGGCGTCTCTTCACTACCGCTCGTCATGGTCATCAGCTTCTTCATCGGCGCCGTATCGGCCATCCAGGCGGAATATCAGTTCCGGGGATTCGTCCCTGCCAACTACCTGGGTACCGCAGTCTGCAAGTTGGTCATCATCGAATCCGGGCCCGTGCTCACGGCCCTGGTCCTGGCCGGCCGCGTGGGTTCGGCGATCGCGGCGGAAATCGGCACCATGAAAGAAAAAGAGGAGTTGGACGCCATGACCGTCCTCAACCTCGACCCCTTGCGCTACCTGGCCCTCCCCCGCCTCATCAGCGGCATCCTAACGTTCCCGCTGCTCGTCATCATTGCCGATTTTCTTTCCATAATCGGCGGATGGATCATCGTCACCCAGGTCCTCAACGTGACCACAGCCACCTACGTGTTCGGCCTGCGCTTCTTGTTTCAGCCGTACGACGTCTTCATAAGCATGTTGAAGGCCATGGTTTTCGGCGGCATCGTGGTTTTGATGGGCTATTACCATGGCCTATCAGCCGGTCCGGGCGCCAAAGGCGTCGGCCAGGCTTCCATGAAATCGGTCGTGTCCTCGTGCATGCTCATCCTCGTCGTGGACTTCCTCATCGTGTACATCGCATATTGAAATCGGAGTCGGAATCGGCATGAACGGCGAACATCTCATCGAACTCAAGCACCTGCAGAAATCCTTCGGTCCCCAGAAGGTGCTGCGGGACGTGAACCTGGAGATCCGCCGGGGCGAAACCATGGTCATCATAGGGACTTCCGGTGGCGGCAAATCTGTGATTTTAAAGCATTGCATAGGCCTGCTCCAGCCGGACGGAGGCGAAGTGGTGGTGGACGGCAAAGTCATCAGCAGCAACCGGCATATCGACGTGAATACCATCCGCAAACGCATGGGCATGCTGTTCCAGGGCGCGGCCTTGTTCGATTCGATGAACGTCGGGGAAAACATCAAGTTTGCGGTGCGGGAGCATGAAAAGCAGCACAGCGAGGCGGACTTGGATCGGATCGTGGCGGAAACCCTGCACATGATCAATCTGAATCCGGAATTCCGCTTTAAGATGCCCAGCGAGCTTTCCGGAGGCATGAAAAAGCGTCTGGGCCTGGCCAGGGCCATCGCCTTGAAGCCGGAAATCCTCCTATACGATGAGCCCACCACCGGATTGGATCCCATCACCTCGGACGTCATTAACGACCTCATCATCGACATGCAGACAAAATTGGGAGCCACCAATATCGTGGTGACCCATGACATGGTTTCCGCATACAAAATCGCGGATCGCATCGCCATGCTCCTCGACGGCCGCATCATTTTTGTAGGGACTCCCGAGGAGACCCGGGCCACTTCCAATCCCTACGTGCAGCAGTTCATCCTGGGTCAACGGAAGCTGGGCGCGGAAGTCGAGTAAACTGCCCAAACGGGCCCCACCCAAACTCCGGATTGCTAGATTCTCGGAATGGGTGTACTCAAATCGAAAAACAAGTCCGGAACCCTATACGCTTGCCGCGAATGCGGCGACACCACCGCCAAGTGGAGCGGCAAATGTCTTTCCTGTGGCACTTGGGACAGTCTGGTGGAGGTTTCGGCGACTTCCATGGAAGGGGAAACCCAAAAGCGGGGCCTGGGGGATGTCGGCGCGGCCGTGCGACTCAAGGCGATCGAGACCAAGAATGAACCCCGCATCCGGACCGGCATGACGGAATTCGATCGGGTACTGGGCGGCGGGATCGTTCCGGGCTCCCTGGTCCTAATAGGCGGGGATCCAGGCATCGGTAAGTCCACCCTACTTCTGCAAGCGGCAACCCTCCTTTCGGCCGCGGAAGTTTCCGTGCTCTATGTGACCGGCGAAGAGTCGTTAACGCAATTGAAGATGCGTGCCGAACGCCTGGAAACGCCGTCTCCGGACATGTTCGTTCTCTCAGAGACCAATTTGGACGCCATTTTCAAACAATGCCAGCAAACACGGCCGCGTGTTCTCGTGATCGACTCCATCCAAACCATTTATAAGTCCGACCTCCCCGGGTCGCCCGGCTCCATGACCCAATTGAAGGAATGTACCCTGGCCCTAATGGTACACGCCAAATCCACCGGTACGGCCATCTTCATCGTCGGTCATGTGACCAAGGAAGGCGTGCTCGCCGGGCCCCGGATGCTTGAGCACATGGTGGATACGGTGGTCTATTTCGAGGGCGAGCGGCACAATGCTTATCGTATCCTGCGCGCGGTGAAAAACCGTTTCGGTGCGACCAACGAGATCGGCGTGTTCGAAATGGCCTCCTTGGGCCTTATCCAGGTGGACAATCCCTCTCAGGTGTTCGTGCATAACCGTGGGGAGAGGGATCCCGGATCCGTGGTATCCTGCAGCGTGGAAGGGACCCGGCCCATTCTGGTGGAAGTACAGGCACTGGTATCGAAGAGCAATTACTCGATGCCCCAGCGCGTGAGCATGGGCCTTGATTCCAAGCGGCTGACCATCATCCTGGCCTTGCTCGAAAAATTCGCCGGCATCGACATCGGTCCTCAGGACGTATTCGTAAGCCTTGCGGGCGGCTTCCGCGTGGAAGAGCCCGCCGTCGACCTGGCCATCGCTTCCGCGGTGGCGTCAAACCATCTGGGACGGAAATGCCTGCCCAATACCTTGGTCCTGGGAGAGTTGGGTCTGAACGGGGAATTGCGGACCATTCCCCAAGCCGAGGCCCGTGTCAGGGAAGCGGCCCGACTGGGATTCAAGTCGATCGTCCTTCCCAAACCCATGCAGGGCAAGGTGAACGTGCAAGGGGTCGAATTGCAATTTGTAAAAAAATTGGGCGACGCCTTCGAATTCATTTACCAAACCTGAAGGCAGCACAGACATGTCTCCTTTCTTCGAAATCCAATCCGCTCCGCCGGGTTCCAGGGCGAGAGCCGGAATCCTACGCACGGCCCATGGGGACATACCGACTCCCGTTTTCATGCCCGTCGGGACCGCGGGAGCGGTCAAAGCGGTCTCCCCCAGGGGACTGAAGGAAGCGGGCGCCCGCATCATCCTGGGAAACACCTACCACCTCTACCTGAGGCCCGGATGCGGATTGATTGAAAAGGCAGGAGGCCTGCATCGTTTCGCAGCCTGGGACGGAGCCATGCTCACGGACTCGGGAGGATTCCAGGTCTGGAGCCTGGAAACCCTGAGAAAAATCACCGAGGAGGGAGTGGAGTTCCGCTCCCACATCGACGGATCCAAACATCTTTTCACGCCGGAGTCCGTAATGCAGGCTCAGCGGAGCATCGGCGCGGACATCATCATGGCGTTCGATGAATGTACGCCCTATCCTTCCACCCCTGAGGAAACGGATAAATCCCTTAGGCTCACCCAGGGTTGGACGGAACGGGCCGTGGAATGGCTTGCAGTCAATCCCCCCATACACGGATATGACCAGCGGTTCTTCGGAATCGTGCAGGGAGGCATGCACAAGGAGGCGCGCGCCCGCGCCATTGAGCATATGCTTCCCTTGGACCTGCCCGGCATCGCCCTGGGAGGCCTGAGTGTGGGAGAGCCTGCGGAGATCATGTACGACGTGGCCGGTTTCTGCACGGCACTCCTGCCCCCGGAAAAGCCCCGCTATGTAATGGGGGTGGGTACGCCTTCGAACCTGGTGACCCTAGTGGGATTGGGCGTGGACATGTTCGATTGCGTGCTGCCCACCCGCAATGCCCGCAACGGAACGGTCTATACTTGGGACGGCCCTCTGCATTATAAAGCCGCGCGCCACGCCGCCGAACTCGACGAGCCAATCGATCGCACGTGCACCTGTTACACCTGCGCTAATTTTTCACGCGCATATCTCAGGCATCTTTTCGTGGCCGGGGAAATCCTCGCCATGGAACTCGCGAGCTTGCACAGCATCCATTTCTACCAGGAATTGATGGCGGAATGCCGTCGGCAGATCATGACGGGAACCTTCGATGCCTGGAGCCGCGAACTGTTGGCGAAATGGACCGGACCGGCTGCGGAAAAACCGCCCGTTTAAAGCCGGCCGGAAACCCGGCTAAAGCCAATGCCTTTCGGAAACTCATGATTTCCTGATTTCGCACTCGATTGGCCCTTTTTCATTCGAGTTCTTCACCTTGCGGGTGGGTCGTGAAATCGATCGGTACAAGATGCGCAAGCACTTCGACCTAGTTTTTGGGGATGGCTTCTTTTCCTATACCCGGGACACGGCTTCGATAGAACGAGAAGCGGCTTTGGACGGGTTATATGTCCTGCGCACCGACGTGAAAAAAGAGGTGCTTTCGGCGGAGGATACGGTGGTGACCTACAAGAGTTTGTCGCAAGTGGAGCGGGCCTTTCGCACCATGAAGGGGATGGACCTGCGCGTACGGCCTATAAGTCACTACTCCGAGGACCATGTGCGGGCCGGGTGGTGGGGGAACTGCTGTTTGACGATACGGATTTGGACACGGAACGCTGGATACGGGATCCGGTGGCGCCGGCAAAGGGTTCACGTTCGTCGGTGGAAAAGAAAAAGATCCGTGAGACGGTTGGCGGATTCGCGGTGCATAGCTTTGAGTGGATGAGGAGGACCAGGAAGGGTATTGCGGGCCTCATGGTGAACGACCTCTTTGCCGAAATGGAGACGGCGCCCTCTCGGGCGCCCAAGTGAAAGGGTTGAGCACGCCGTTCAGGGCCGCGCTTGGATCCGATCCAGGACCACGCTGGGCGAAGAGCTGTTCACCACGATCCTCAATGAGAAGTCGCGCTTCCCTTGGGACAGCAGGGCCTGCACCTGCGGGGTCAGCGGGAATACTAGGCTCGAGAACACCCCGTCCGGCTTGTCGCTGAGCTCGATCTGGCCCTGGTAATTGGACCATTGGTCGCCGGAAGGGCAATCGATATAAAGTGTCACCGAGCCCTTCCACCAAGGATTGACCGGAGCCTGCGGCAGCTTCACATCCACGCTCACCCGCTTCGCCGCGGGATCGAGGAGGGCGGTATTGAAGTCTCGGCTCTTCACCGTGATGTAGCCGCTACCCGCGAGCTTGAGGCCCGCCTCCCCTTCCGTCTTTTCGATAGGGCTCAGGGAGGCGGCGCTGCCGTTCACGGTCCAGTCCGACAGGGCTTCGAACCCGAAGATAGCCTCCGTGCTTTCCACGGGAGGCAGGGGGGCGGCGTTCGGTGTCGGTTCCTGGCCCGCGAGCACGGCGCCGGTGCCATCCAAAAGGGCCACGAAGGGCGTCTCGCGCCAGTCGGCGTCTATTCCCTGCCAGGACCAGTCATTGCTCCTATCCCAGATTCCCGGATAGTGCCCGGCGAAGTGTATCCCGAACTTGGCGCCTTCGATGTCGGTGGAAGTACCCGCAGGCAGGACATAGTCCTCCGGATAGGCCAGGTCCACCGAGACGAGGTTCGGGTTCTGGGGATGCGCGGCGATAGAGATGCGGACGCCCGACGGGTTGAACCAATAGGCTTCCGCCTCGATCATCTGGCTGAACTGCTCCTGGCGGGATAGCCACAGGCGGAGGGTGAATCCCGAGAGAGGGGTCAGGCTGTTGTTCCGCACCTGAAGCTGGGGCTGGGACGCGTTGTTGGCTCCGGCGGTCTCACGCATGGACACGGTGTATGCCGAGGTCGGCTGCGGGGAATCCGGAGGCAGGGCATCCATGGGTTCCACCAGGGCCGCGCCGGGCTTCTGGGTCGCGTGTTCCAGGCGGATCCATTCCGTGCTGCGTTCCACCCAGGCAAGGCGGATCTCGTCCAGGATCGTTTCCGATCCGGCCTCGCCCACATCGGCCCGGTTGCCCAGCAGCAGGGACGTTTCCGCATCAAGCAGCCCGGAGGCATCGGGCCAGGACGACGACGACAGGAGGCGGCCGTCGAGGTAAAAGCGGACGCGGTGGCTCTGGGACGGGGCGTAGGTAAAAGCCACGTGGTGCCATCCCCCGTCGTGCAGCCCAGCAGCGGCCACAGAGACGGTGGAATTCCCGCGTTCCAGGATCAGGCGTCCATCAGCTTCCCGGAAGGAGGCGCGTCGCGCAGGATCCCCTTCCGCCTGCGCCAGGAAGAAGGCGTCGGGATGCTCCCGGGTTCCCAGTGCCGCGTCGCGGTACCACGCGCCGAAGGTGATGTCGCCGGAGGCGAGG
The DNA here is from genome assembly GCA_030854955.1 of Fibrobacterota bacterium. GTDB lineage: Bacteria > Fibrobacterota > Fibrobacteria > UBA11236 > UBA11236 > Chersky-265. Next base: position 8,681 of record JALYSE010000163.1, read on the forward strand.
TCGCCAACGGGAGCCATGGTCATCATGGCCTCGCGGAAGCCGTCGCCGGTGCGCGCTTCGCCAAGCGCGCCGGGAGCGCTGCGCCAGCCCTTGGGGTTGAGCGCGAAGCCGGATCCGGTGGCGTCGTAGGCGGGGCTCTCCAGGTCCAAGTGCCAGATGGCCGCCGCGTCCCAGTCGACCGGCGCGCTGCGGAACCCGTAGGTCTCGCTGTGGCCGAGGGTCAGGGTGAAGTAGGCATCCTTGCCAGGCTTCAATTCCGGGAGGGTCACCCATACGATGGCCTCCCCCGCCGCGGGGCGGAAGGTTTCCACCTCCAAGTGGATGGGCTGGCCGTTCGGCAGGAGGGCCCGCAGCTCGGAGCCGTCGTCGCGCATGCCCGCGAAATCGAAGGGCGCGCCGCCCTTGCCGAGCCTCACGGGAAGCGGGAAGTTCGAGACCGGCGCGGAGATCAGGGAACCCTTTACGCGGAAGACGAGGGTGCCGCGGGAAGCCAGCGGACGGCTGGCCCAATCCTGCCGGGACTGGTTCCCGGCGATGTCGGTCACCGTCCAACGCAGGCTGGCCATGCAGCCGCGGCAAGCGGCGAGCTGGGTGCCGTCCATCAGGAAGGACTTCTCCACCGTGCGGGCGGCGGGGATTTCACCATCGAAGAGGATTGTTTCCCCCAGGCGGGCCAGGAGGTGGATGCGCTCCAAAGCGGTCCGGTCGCGCGATTCCAGGGCAGCGGCCAGCCGGATCCCGTCGCCGGCCTCGGAGGCCGACAAGGTTTGGGTATTCAGCAGGGCCGGCGGGGTGCGATCGACGAGGAAACGCGGACCGGCCACCTGGTACTCGGCGCCGTGGAGGCCCTGGAAACGCCAGCGCGACGTTCCCGTTCCTTCCTGGAGGCGATCGCCGTACTGCGGGGCGAGCTCCACCACGTTGATGCCGCGGGAAGAAGGCGTCACCTCCCAGGAGTATTCCTCTTCGCCCCCGGCCATCGCCACCGCCAGGCGGAGTTCGCCGGGCTGGTTGATTTCACACGCCAGCTGGACGGGCTGCCTGTATCCGTTCACCACGGCCAGCTCGGGCCCCAGGGCCCGGACTTTCAGGGCCTCGTACCAACGCACGTCCTTGGACGCGGTCTTGCCGTTGGCGATGCGGGGAACCGCGATCAGACGTCCGGGTCCCCGGGCGGGCAGGGTCAGCGCGGCAGTGAAGCCGTCACCCGCGTCGGCGGCGTCCCGGAGTGCCAGCAGGGAAGGAGGCGTGGCATCTTCGGCCTCATCGAAGAGGGGATCGTCATCGTACCAGATATCCGCTTCGGCCACGGTGCGTCCGTGGACGGCCACGGCGCGATCCGGATTCTCGCTCTCGGCGGGATCAACCGAGATCGAGAGGGGGCGCTGATCCAGGACCCGGCCGTCGAGAGCGACGAAGTGGCTGAAGCTGGAGGTCTCGCCGGAAATCATCACTTCATCCCAAATCGCGGCGCATTCGCCGATGGGGTTTTCGGCGCAAACCGAAACCCCGCCCGCGAAGAAGGCGTACAACGGATTGGAGAGCGGGGCCAAGGCGTCCCCGTCCGGCTTGTAGAGCTGGACGGCGGAGACCGGCGTGGCGCCGAGCGAAGCGCGGGTGAGCCGCATGCGCACCCTGGGCCGGGATCCTTCCGGGAAGGTCATGGAGGGCTTGATTTCGAGCACCGGACCGATCACGGCCAGCTTGTTCCGCTCGGCCAGGCCGGTCTCGCGGAGGTCCACGGGCCTCACGGTCACGTAGATCTCGGAGGGCACAGCTCCCGG
>JALYSE010000164.1 GCA_030854955.1 Fibrobacterota bacterium
CGTTGGCATAGGTGGGTACATTGCTGCTCAGAATTTCCGCGGCCTTGGCGGCTTGTATGAGCTGCAGGTTGCGCACGAGGAAATCCTTGGCCCTACGCCCAAGGCCAAGGGCCTCGTTCGCCTTGGCGGGTTCGACAGCGCGCAAAAAGAATTTCAACAGGTTATTGTTGAAGCTGCCGCACAGGCCGCGATCGGATGCCACGACAATATACCGAACGCGTTTTTGTTCCCGCACCTTCATCAGAGGATGATCGAGATCCTGGAACGAGGCGGTCACCTGCTCCAACAGTTCCTGCATCTTCTGCGCATACGGCCGGTTGCGGTTGAACCCATCCTGGGCACGGCGCAAGCGCGCCGCGGACACCATTTTCATGGCCGAGGTGATCTTGCTGGTGCTCTGCAGGGATTTGATCCGCAGGCGTAATTCTTTGATTGTCGGCATGCTTCAGGTCCTCAGGCGGCGAATTGCTTCCCGAACTCCTCCAACACCTTCTTGATTTCTGCGGTCAGCTTGTCGTCCAGCTTCTTCTCCACTTCGATGGTGTCGTAGAGCTTGGGATACTTCGACTCGATGAAGGTGAACAGCTGTTCTTCGTAGGCCGCGATCTTGGGAACCGGAACATCGTCCGCGTATCCGTTCATGCCGGCGTACACGATCATGATGGTCTTGGCGATGCGATAGGGAACGTATTGTCCCTGCCGCAGGATGCGCATCATGCGCTCGCCGCGGGCCAGCTGCTTCTGGGTGGCCTTATCCAAGTCCGACGCGAACTGGGCGAAGGCGGCCAGGTTGCGATACTGGGCCAAGGTGATACGCAAGGGACCCGTTACCTGCTTGGTAGCCTTGATCTGGGCGTCGCCGCCTACGCGGGAAACCGACAGACCCACGTCCACGGCAGGACGCTGGCCGGCATTGAACTGGTTGGTGTCCAAAAAGATCTGGCCATCCGTAATCGAAATCACATTTGTGGGAATATAAGCCGAAACGTCACCGGCCTGGGTTTCGATAATCGGAAGCGCCGTCAGCGAGCCTCCGCCTTCCTTGGCGGACATCTTGGCGGCGCGCTCGAGCAAGCGGGAGTGGAGATAGAACACGTCGCCGGGAAACGCTTCGCGTCCTGGGGGCCGGCGGAGCAATAGCGAAAGCTGGCGGTAGGCCTGTGCCTGTTTGGTCAAATCGTCATACACCAACAAGGCATGCTGCCCGTTGTACATGAAGTACTCGCCCATGGTGGCGCCGCAATAGGGGGCCAGGTACTGGAGGGGAGCCGGGTCGGAGGCGTTGGCCGCGACCACGCAGGTATACTCCATGGCGCCGGCGGCCTTGAGACGCTCGACAATTTGGACCACCGTGCTCTGCTTCTGGCCGATTGCGACGTAAATGCACTTTACGCCCTTGCCCTTCTGGTTCAGAATGGTGTCGATGGCGATGGCGGTCTTACCCGTCTTGCGATCGCCGATGATCAATTCGCGCTGGCCGCGGCCGATCGGGATCATGGTGTCGATGGCTTTGATGCCGGTTTCGAGAGGCTCATGCACGTTCTGGCGGCGGACGATGCCCGGGGCCTTGTCTTCGATGGGGCGCATGTGGGTGCGGTCGAGGGCGGGGCCGCCGTCGATGGGTTCGCCGAGCGCGTTGATGACGCGGCCGAGGATGGTGTCGCCCACGGGGACCGAAGCGATGGTCTTGGTGCGGCGGGCGGTGTCGCCTTCGGATACGGCGGCCGCGTCGCCCAGGATGGCCACGCCCACATTGTCCGTTTCCAGGTTCAGCACCAGGGCCGAGACGGTTTTCTTGGCGCCCTGGATTTCGATGAGTTCACCGGCCATCGCTTGCGACAGGCCGAAGATGCGGGCGATGCCGTCGCCCACCTGCAGCACCGTGCCGGTCTCATAGGTATCGGCCGAGGTGTTGATGGACTCCAGCTGCTTGCGCAGGATGGATGTGATTTCGTCGGAACGGACTTCAGCTGCCATTTTGATTTCCTATGCGGCTAATTTCTGCTTGAGCAGATCGAGTTTATGCTTGATGCTGGCGTCGGTGATCATATCGCCCTGCAGGATCCGGAATCCCGCGATGAGGGATGCGTCTATCTCGTTCGTCAGGATGTAAGTCTTGCCGGGGCGCTTGGCCTCAAGTCCCTGGGCCAGTTTTGCCAATTGTTCCGGAGCCATGGCCCGGGCACTCACCACCGTGGCGCGCAGGATGTTCCGCTTCGCCTCTTCCAGGGCGATATACTCATCCGCTATCCCGCGCAACAGGGCCAGGCGGTTCTTGACCTCCAGGAGGTTCAGGAACCGGCGGGTGAGGGGGGCGAATTTTTCCAAGGCCGTCTCCAGGAGCCTGGCCTTCTCATCCGATTTGCGGATGGGATTGGTCAGGAACTTGTGCAGGTCGGGAAGCCGGCGGAAGGTTTCGGCCAGGACGTGAATGTCCGCGGACACGGCGTCTCCCGCCTTGTGATCGGCCGCAGCTTCGAGAAGCATGCGGGCGTAGATGGCTGCGGCTTTTTCCTTTTTCATGAGCGGGCCGTCGAAACCTCATTGATCAGTTGATCGACCAGGGCCCGCTGCTTGGTGTCGTCCAGGCTGGCCTGGATGAGCTTCTCGGCGATGCGGATGGAAAGGTCGGCCGTGGTTCGCTTCAGCTCGGCCATGGCCGCACGCTTGGAGGATTCGATTTCCGCAGTCGCCGATGCGATGATGCGGGCCTTCTCTTCTTGGGCCGACTGTTCCAGCTTGCGGCGGAGATCGTCGGCGGCCTGCTTGGAGGACTGCAACATAGCGTTGGCTTCGATGCGGGCCGCAGCCAGGATCTTGTTCTGTTCCTCGGTGATGCGCTTGGATTCCTCCTGGATGCGCGCCGCCTGGTCCAGGCTGTCCCGGATCGTCTTCTCCCGCTCGTCGAGGGACGCGATGATGGGCTTCCACGCCATCTTCTTGAGGATGAGCAACAGGGCTACGAAGACCAACATGGTCCAGATCCACACGCCGGGATCAAAGCGCAGGAACGGGGGAAGGCTTCCCGCGTCTCCGGCTCCATGGGCCACTTCCGCATGGGTTTCACCGGCCGCGGGTGCGGCATGACCGTCGGCCGTTGCTTGGGCCAAGAGCTCTCCGGATAGTTCAGTCTTCATCGTGCAATCCTTGTTGACGTCTCGTTCCCGTCGCGTCCGTTACTTGAACGCGACGATGATGCAGATAACCTGGGCGAACAGGGCGACACCTTCGACCAGAGCGGCTGCGATAAGCATGGTGGTGCGCAGGACGCCCACGGCTTCGGGCTGGCGGGCGATGCCTTCCAGGGCCGAGCCGGCCAGTTTACCAATGCCGATTCCGGCGCCGATAGCGGCGAGTCCGGCGCCGATGCCGGCGGAGAGAAGTCCCATTGCTGCGTTATCCATAGCCATCGTTTGCTCCTTGTGGATTTTAGTTGAGAATCAATGTTCCTGGTGGATGGCCATTCCCACGAATAGGGCCGAAAGCAGGGTGAAGATGTACGCCTGGAGGAACGCCACCAAAACCTCGATGAGATAGATGAACAGGGTCATGGGCACGAAGCCGATGGCCACCCAGGCGGTCTTGAAGACGATGATGAGGCCCGTGAGGGATAGGATCAGGATATGGCCGGCCGTCATATTGGCGAAAAGACGGATGCAAAGCGCGACGGCTTTGGTGAACAGGCCCATGAACTCGATGAGGCCGATAATGGGGAGGACGAACAGGGGCACGCCCTTGGGAACGATGTTGGTCAGATAATGGATGGGCCCGTTGTGGGACATGCCCGCCACGTTATAGATGATGAACACCAGGACCGCCATGGTCGCGGTGAAGTTGACGTTGCCGGTGGCGGCGGTGAAGCCGGGAATGAGGCTGATGAGATTCAGCGTGAGGATGAAGAAGAATAGGGTCAGGAAGAGGGGCAGCCACTTGGGCGCTTCCTTTTTGCCGAGGTTCGGCTCAACGACTTCGTCCTTGATATAGACGACGAGGGCTTCCATTGCATGGCCAAGCTTGGAGACCGGGGCCCCGTTCTTGCGGCGGCTGGCCATGGAGAACAAAAGCAGGAGCAGGCCGCCGGCGATGAACATCATCAGCACATGCTGGGAAATACCCATGTCGATGCCGAACAGCATCCAGTGGGGAAGGTGGAGGACAACCCCGGGAATGGGATGCCATTCGTAGGAGTTGGAAATGTGGTGGGTCAGGAAGTCGCCCAGGTTCTCTTCGGCGCGGACGGTTCCGAAGGCGGTGGCGAGGAGTGCTGGGGCGATGAATTTCATTAGCTGCATCAATGGCTCATCAGGCTGGCGTTATGGCGCAGGAAGTGGTGGATTTCCACTGCCAGGTAAGCGATGAAGGAAATCATGGCCGTCAAGGTAATGGCGAGCAAGTCGGACTGGTTCAATCCGCCGACGAGAATGATCGCGATCAGTACCATGCCGATTACGGCCATGCGCACCACCATGCCCATCAGGTACACATTAAAGGAATTCATCCGGCCGCGGAAATGATAGAGGGGGTAAATCGCCGCCAATGCATTCAAGGCCATGAACATGATGGCGCCAGTTCCGTAAGCTGCGGGGTAGCTTTCCATTCTGGACGATACCAGGACGGCGACCGCTGACAACAGGACCATGACGAGGGCGATTTTTTTCGAGTAGATGGACAAAACAAGAAAATCCGTTTTCCCGGAAAAAGATTTTACCGGGGGTTTTTACGTGCGGGAATCATAGCAATTGGCCCATGAACTTCAAAGGCCGCCCATGCTCCCAAAACCCGGCCCGCCCTGTCACTTTGGGCCTCGGGCCTTATTCTCCTTCTCATTCTTTTCCAGATTTTTCACGGCCCGATATAAGGTATAGCCGCTTCCGGAAAAGGCCAGGAAGACCCCGATTAATAGCAAAACGGGGGGGGTATCGAATTTTGTATCGAGCCAAAGTCCACCTCCCACAAAGAGGACCATGTTCGCGACGATCATCCAGCCCAGATGGAGGAAGGAAAGCCATTGGGTGCTGGCTGCGGCTTTTGCGGCTTCGGGGGTGAAGGGGGCAAGTGGAGAGTCGCCCGGTCCTTGACCGTCCGGTCCTTGACCGTCCGGTCCTTGACCGTCCGGTTCCGGGTCGTCTGGCCAGGACTCCGGGGGATTACTTTTTTTCATCCACTTGCATTGAGCAATTGCCCTGGAAAATGGCGCCCTCATTGATCACCAGTTCTCGTGTCTGGAGGTCCCCCACCAAGGTGGACTTGGTTTCCAGGACGATCTTGTCGTGGCCTTTGAGGTTCCCCAGAATATGGCCCGCGATAGTAGCGGAGCGAGCCAGCACCTGACCCTCGATCTTTCCCGTGGGCCCCAGGACCAACATTCCCCCGACCTGGACAGTTCCTTTTAAAAAGCCTTCTACCCTAAGGTCATGTTCCACCTTAATATCACCCAGGATGCTCGTCCCATCGCTAATGAAGGTCATTGCGGAGGTTACGGATTTGGTCATGGATTCCTCATTTCAAATAGGGTTTGGGGTCGACGGATTTGCCTTTGACCAGGATTTCGTAATGGAGATGCGGGCCGAAGCTATTTCCCGTGTTTCCCACCGTTCCCACGCTGGTTCCTTTTTCAATATGGTCCCCGGCCTTGACGAAGCTCCGGCTTAGGTGGCCGTACAGGGTCTGGACCCCGTGGCCATGATCGATTTTGACGAAGCGTCCCAAGTCCCGGTCCTGCTCGGCCTGGATGACAATGCCCCTGGCGGAAGCGAGGACCAGGGCGTTGCTTTCCGCGATGATGTCGATGCCTTCGTGACGGGCGTCGGGAGTGCTCCCGTCATTGAAGGGCTGGCTGATGATCCCGGCCACGGGCCAGATATCGGGAGTGGCTTCCCGGGACGGGAACTGCGACGGACCCTTGGTCCGCTTCTCGATGGCCCGTACGTCCGCGACGAACTTGTCCAAATCCGCCTGTGAGAACCGGTTTCCCCTGTCGGTGTCCTTGGCCGAGTCCGCTCCCTGCTCGGTAATGAAGGTCTGCACGATGCTGCGGATCCTCCGCTCCTGGTCGGCGATGCGGGCGAGCTCCTTTTCCAGCAGGGACATTTTCTCCTGCTTGTCCATCAACTTGCGGTTGGTGTCCGCGAGGTGATGGACAAGCAGGACCTTGCCGTTGATTTCCGTGATCTTCACCGCAGCCAAGGCGGTGGCGAACAAGGCGACGATGACGGCGTAGAAAAGGAACTCGAAAAACCGGTAGCGCAGCTTGATCGTCCAAGCATCGCTTGAGTCGTCGGGGATGATTTGGATGGTGATGTAGCGTTTCTTAGACATGGAACCGGGACCGTGATGGGGTGGTCCAAAAGGCGAAGGCGTGGCGCGGGGTCAGCCCGCGGCGCTCTTGGCTTCCTGGCCCCTCTCGAGCATATCCGCCAGCACTTCGAGATCCTGGCGATTCATGTAATGGATTTCCAGGACGCCGCGGTTGTCGTTTCCTTTAAGGGTGATCTTGGTGCCCACCAGGAAACGCAAGCGCTCCAGAAATGCCTGGGTGTTGGGATTTAAGGCCTTGGGCGCCTCGCTTTTGCGGCCGCCGGATTTTTCCGCGTGGCGCACGTTCAGATGGTCTTCCACGATTTTCAACGCCAGCTTGGCCCGCTTTTTGGGATCGGTCTGCAACAGGGCGCGGCCATGGCCGGCGGTCAACTTGCCTTCCTTGATCAGGGTCTTGATCTCGTCGTCGAGCTTCAGCAGGCGCAGGGTATTGGTGATGGCCGAGCGGCTCTTACCCAGTTTTTGGGCCAGCTCGTCGTGGGTGATGCCGCAGGTATTGATCAACTGTTCGAAGGCGACGGCCTCTTCGATGGCATTCAGCTGCACGCGCTGGATGTTCTCGATGAGGGCCATTTCCATCATGTCCCGGTCGGAGAGTTGCTCGCGGACCAGGGCGGGAATGGAGGATCGGCCCAAGACCTGCATGGCTCGGAAGCGGCGCTCGCCCGCCACGATCTGGTAGCCATCGTGATGCTTGCGAAGCAGGATAGGCTGCAGCAGCCCCTTCTCCCTTATCGATTCCGCCAGCTCTTGAATTTCCTCCGGGCCGAAATCCGTGCGCGGTTGGAAAGGATTTGGGGTTATTTTGGAAATTTCAATTTCTAGGGTCGCGGACCCGGTTTTCGGATGGACCACTTCCTGGCCCAGGTTTCCGAAGATGGCTTCCAGGCCTTTTCCCAATGCTTTCCTAGTCATTGGCGATGATCTCCTTGGCCAGTTCCATATAACGCATGGCACCGGAACTCATTGCATCGTATAGAATGATGGGCTTGCCGAAGGAGGGCGCTTCGCTCAATTTCACGCTGCGGGGTATGATGGTCTTGAAGACTTTTTCCGAAAATGTGCTCTGGACATCTTCCGCCACCTGCTTGGAAAGGTTCAGGCGGCTGTCGTACATGGTGAGCAGGGCCCCTTCAATCGAAAGTCTGGGGTTCAGGTTCTGCTGCACCAGGCGGATGGTATTCAGAAGTTCGGCCAATCCTTGCAAGGCATAATACTCACATTGGATGGGAATCATGACCGTATCGGCCGCGCTGAGCACGTTCAGGGTGAGCATGCTCAGGGACGGGGGCGAATCGATGAAGATGAAATCGTAATCGTCCCGGACTTTTTCCAGGACGCGCGTCAGACGCTTTTCGCGCAGGGGTTCGGTGATGAGCTGGACTTCCAGACCGGCCAGGGACCGGGAGCAGGGAAGGATGCTGAGGAAAGGCATGGAAGTGGGCTTGATATAATGGCGGACCTGATCCCTAGTGACTTCCCCTTGGGCCTGGGTGAGGATGTCATAGACATCCTCCTCGGAATCCTGAGGGCTGAATCCCAATCCTTGCGTCGCATTGGCCTGAGGATCCATATCCACCAGCAATACCCTCTTCTCCATCGCAGCCAACGCCGCTGAGGTGTTCACGCAAGTCGTGGTTTTGCCTACTCCACCTTTCTGGTTGCAGGCCGCAATGATCCGGCTCACATCTCTCCTGTTTTATAGGCAATGACGATGTAGTACTTCCGGGGATTGCCGGGGAGATGGTAGGGGAAGTTCGCGACCTTCTCGTAGCCTTGGGGGAGATTGGTCTCTTCCGCCGTCTTGAAGGTCATGAAGAGTCCGCCGGGTTTCAGCATCTTATAGGCGAGGCGGGCGTCACGGGTGAATTCCCCAAAGGCCCGGCAACATACCACATCCATATGAGAAAGGAAAACCTTCTCGACCCGTTCGGTCAGAACATGGAGGTTGGGGATGCGGATCTCCCGGATGAGCTCCGCCATGAGGGCCGATTGCTTGTGCTTCGGTTCGATGGCAAAGACATCAATATCCGGACAGGCGATAGACAAGGGGACAGCGGGTAACCCAACCCCGCTCCCCATATCAGCGAGCTTATTCACATCCTTGAAAAATGGCATCAATTGGACCGAGTCCACGATGTGCCGTTCCCAAACGGTTGGCGCATCCTGTTCACTGACCAGATTAATGTTTTTATTCCATTTTCTTAGGAAGTGCTCCACCTCCCTGAGTTTTTGGAGCGTTTTGTCGTCAAATTTTGACGGATCCTGCAAAAGGTTTTCCATAGGCCACGTAAATGTATCATAAAAGTTTTGGATTTCAATGACTATCGCCGGACCGCCTTGGACCCAAGGCTCTCTCTTTTCTGCTTGGCCTTTTGTTTCACGTGAAACCATATCTCCTGAGATTGCCTATGTTTCACGTGAAACAATCCTTAGGAGGGGACCCTGTTAAGTTCCATAGCCATTGAAGCAAAATTCCGTTCGGTCCTGCGTCGCTACGGGTTCGAGTTATATCGAACCGCAACTTTAAAGCGGGGAGCCCAATATGACCTGAATATCCCCCATGCCAATTATGCCCCCTGGAACGTCGATGAGGATTTCTTGGAGGTTTTTACCAGAATCAAAGACGATTGTTTCGTCGACAAATACCGCTGCTATGAATTGTGGCAAACCGTAAAACAAACCGCCGGGTTGTCCGGTGCCATCATCGAAGTGGGGGTCTGGAGGGGAGGAACCGCCTCCGTGATCGCCTCGGCCGCCAGGAAATCCGGATCCCAGGAGTCCATCTACCTCGGCGAGAATTTTAAGGGAGTGGTTAAGCCATCGGACCAGGACACTCATTATCGGGGGGGCGAGCATGCCGACTCCTCCATCGGGAAAATCAGGCATTATTTTGATGAGGTCTTTAACATCCGTGGGTATCACCTGCTGGACGGAATCTTCCCCGAGGAAACCGGGGATAAGGTAAAGGCCGAGCGATTCAAGTTCGCCCATATCGATGTCGACACCTACCAGTCCGCCAAGGATGCTTTCGAGTTCATCTTTGACCGGATGATTTCCGGGGGCTGCATCGTATTCGATGACTATGGATTCAGCCGATGCGACGGGGTTACGAAGCTGGTCGACGGCCTGTTTGGCCGAAAGGATCTCTTCCTGATCCACAATCTGAACGGCCACGCGGTTCTCTACAAAAGGTGAGATCCCAATCCGGATGGCTGCAACTGGGGGCGGACCGTTTCAAGAGGCTGAGCCTAAGGGCCGTGCCTCCATGAGTGGGCCCTGGAACCGCCGATGCGCGAGACCGTACCAATGGACGGGATGGGCTCGCGTCAGACATTCCAAAACCCGATGGTAACGACGGGCCAATTGGGATGGGGATATGGGGTTCAAGCCGCCGTGGCTTGTCCCACCGCCCAGGCCCGGGGTTGAGCCGGCGGCCAACTGGATAAGCCTGAGTTCACCACCGGGAAGCACAATGCCGAAGTGGACCGGAACCGGAATATGGCGGAGCAGGAAATGGGGCAGGGGATCCATGGCTACGGAATGCTCGAACAGGGTGGCCATGAGATCCGATTTTGCAACGCGCTGATCCCAGAGAAAGGCGAAGCACTTTCCCTCCTTGAGATGGCGAAGGGCCCTCCGGGGGATATCCTCGAAAACGACCAGCATGCCCAGCCGCCGACGAAACCAGACAAGGAGGGACTGGCTGCGGGGGTTGGCCATGGAACGGGCTCCGCTCATGAGAGGAATTCCCTGGCGGGTCATCCAGGCGCCCATCAGCTCCCAATCATGGAAATGGGCGGTCAGGTAAAGGGAAGGACCGGCCTTCAGCTTTTCGAACCGGGCGGCATCCCGGTGCCGGGGCCGAAGGGTTCCGGAATAGCGGCCATGGATAAACTCGAGCAGGTCCCGGACTGCAGCGCGATAAAACCGGAAACGGAAGCGAAAGCGGGAGGAGTCCGGGATGCGGCAAATTTGGGCATTGGTCTCCAGAATCTTTTTTTTCCACCCTATCATAACGAGGGCCATGATCAGGGGGATGGATAGCGCATCTAGGTATAGCTTATATAGAAATTTCTTAAACAACATAATTTTGACTTTATTTAGACTGTAAGGTAAAATCCTCGGGGAAACCGTAATTG
>JALYSE010000364.1 GCA_030854955.1 Fibrobacterota bacterium
GGTGCCGCCGCAGCCGATCAGCACGGCCTCACGCCCATAGCCGGTGCCGAGCGATTTTTTGGCCACCGCGAATACCGGATGGTCGGGCTTGGTCATCCAGGGATTCGCGCCCTGTTCGGGTACCACCTCCACCTTGAGCCCCCAAGGGGCGTTGGCCTTGATGAACTCCGTCAGGAGACCCATGGCTTTGACATGATCCATATCGGGCACCAGGCGAAGACCCACGCGCGCCCACGCCGAATCCATGATCACGTTGCCGGCGATTTTCCTACCTCCCGACTGGATCGAGTTCACGGAGATGGAAGGTTCGCGCCACATCTTCGCCAATAGGCCGGCGCCTTCGGCGAACAGGTGTACGCCGGGCTCGATCCCGGCTTGTTCCCGGAACACCTTGTCTTCCATGCCCAGTTTGCGCATGTCCTCCATTTCCGCCGGGCTGGGCGGAACCACATCGTCCCAGATTCCCGGCACGGCCACCCGGCCGTTCTCATCGGACAGCTTGGCCAGGATTTTCGCCAAGCCCTGGATGGGGTCGGGGACTGGGCCCCCCCACATGCCGGAATGCAAGGGATGGTCCATGGCCGTAACCGTAACGTCCATGCTGATAAGGCCGCGCAAAGTGGTCGTGAGGCTGGGCAGGCCGGTGTCGAAATTGCTGCAATCGGTGAGGACCACGACGTCCGCGTTTAAACGGCTCTTGTACTTTTCCAGGAAGGGAGCCAGGTGGGTGGAGCCGATCTCCTCTTCGCCTTCGATAATGACCTTGACGTTGAGGGGCAGGGCCCCCGCCGTCCCTAGCCATGCCGCCACGCTGGCAGCATGGATGAGCACGCCGGCCTTGTCGTCCGCGATCCCGCGAGCGTACAGACGGCCGTCCTTCTCGGTAGGTTCGAATGCCGGAGTCCTCCAGAGCTCCTCGCGCATGGGTGGTTGCACATCATGATGGGCATACAAAAGCACGGTCGGGGCACCGGGACACTTGAGCCAGTCGCCATAGATGTAGGGATGGGTTCCCGGAATGCGCATGATCTCGACGTTCTCCAGCCCCGCCGCCTCCAGAATGCCTTTCGTGCATTCGGCGGATCGTTCCACTTCCTTGGGATCGAAACCGTCGAAGCTGACGCCGGGGATCCGGGTCAGCCGGATCAGGTCGTCCAAGTGGCGCTGGCTGTCGGCCTGGTACAGGGTCAGGGCGGCCTTGCGCGCGGCTTCCAAATCCTTAATGCCGGCACTGCGGGATTCCGTGTTCTCAGCCATGGGAAGCCTCCTTCCCCACGGCGGATTCCCACTCTTCCTTGACCTTGTCCACCAGGGGACGGATTGCCTCTTCGCGCATGTCGAACTTGAGTCCCCCGCCTTCGAAGAGTTCCCGCAAGCCGCGGGTCCCCCCGAGGCTTAGACCGCGCTTGTAATCGGCCAAGGCGCTCTTTTCGTCTTTCAGGGACTTGAGCCAAACCTGTAAGGCGCCCAACTGGGCAATGCCGTACTCGATGTAATAGAAGGGCACCTCGAAGATATGCAATTGACGGTGCCAGGAATGGGCCCGGAAGTCCTCCAGGCCGGTCCAATCCAGTTCCGATCCGAAGCGTTTGTCAAGGCCCAGCCAGACGGCCTTGCGCTCCGTCTGGGTATGTCCCGGATGCGTGTAGAGCCAATGTTGGAAGGCGTCTACGGTGGCGACCCAGGGAAGCAGGCGGAAGACCTCTTCGTCCTCGGTCTGGATGGCGCGCTTGCGCTCCTCTTCCGTGTAGAACTCGTCCAGGTATCGGGCGCCCAGGCGCTCCATGGCCATGGAGGCGACTTCACTGAATTCCATCGGGGCGCTGCGGTTGAACCCCAAGGACATTCCCCGGGTATAGAAGAGGTGGAAGGCATGCCCGCTCTCGTGGAGCAGGGTGAAGACATCCTCGTTCATGCCCACGGCATTCATGAAGATGAAAGGCAGACGGACTTCGGCTAGGCTGCATTGGTAGCCTCCCGGCGCCTTGCCGATCCGGTTCTCCAGGTCCATCAGGCCCTTGTCCGTCATGGTTTTGTAGAAGCCGTACAGCTCCGGATCCATGCGGGAAAAGATTTTCCCCACCCCTTCGACCAGGCGGGAAGCCTCCTGGAAAGGTTTCAAGGGAGCGCGTCCCAGGGGGTCGCACCCAAGGTCCCAGGGCCGGAGCTCGGAAAGGCCGAGCTTTTCCTTGCGATAGCGCAGGGAGCGGCGGAAAAGCGGCACCACGGCCTTTTCCACGCTATTGTGGAACTCGAAACAATCCTTGGAAGTGTAGTCCGTGCGGTGGTTGGCCTTGAAGCTATACTCGACGAAATCACGTAGACCCAGGTTACGCGCGACCTGATTGCGCAGCACGAACATCTCATCGAAGAGATCGTCCAGCTTCTGCTTGTCTTGATACCTCCGTTCGGCCATCTTCATCCAGGCCGCCTCCCGGACGGACCGATCGCTGGCCTGGAGAAAGGGGGAGAGTTGGCTGAGGGTCTTGGTCTCGCCCTTCCAGTCTACCGTCATGTCCCCGCAGATTTTCTGGTAGACCTGCGCCAGCTTGGAAATTTCCGTATGCAAGGGGATGTTGGTATCCGTGAAGAGCTCCACGCTGATGAGCAGGGCCTCCAACCATTTTCCGTACAATTCCTTGGGCAGGTCGCGAGCGTCCGGATGGCCGATCGCCTTCTTATTAAGCTCGTCGATGACCGGAGCCATAGCCGGTTCCACGGTTTCCACGAAATTCAGGTAGGCCTTCTGCTTCTCTTCGTCCTGGGTGAAGCAGGTCATGCCGATATAGAGCCTGGAACCCTCCTCATGAACGGCGTCTCCCAGTTCCGCGTAGTCCTGGATCCATTTCAGCAGGGACTCGTGGTCGGGGAGAAAACGCCGGTTCAATTCGTCCAGGTAGGGCTTGATGCCTTCCCAGGCCGACAAATCCGCGTCGGGAGCGATGAAGCTCCGGGGAAACTCGGGACTCGGGCGGGGCACCTTAGCCACCCATGCGGGGATGTTCCTGCCTCCTGCCGCGCCCCCAGAATTCTGCTGCTCCGAACCCGATACGAC
>JALYSE010000165.1 GCA_030854955.1 Fibrobacterota bacterium
CGTCTACCCCCTGTATCCCGATTTCGACTGGGCCACCGTCTCGGCCTGGGCCTGGGGGCAATTGCGTGTCGTCGATTACCTGTGGACCCTGAAATACGTGGACACGACGCGCATCGCCGTCACCGGTCATTCCCGTGGAGGCAAGACGGCCCTGCTCGCGGGCGCCATGGATGAACGCGTGGCCTTGACCGCGCCGAACGGTTCCGGCGCGGGCGGCTGTGGGACCTACCGATATCAGGGCAGCGGCTCAGAAAGCCTGACCGCGATCACTAACACCTTTGGCTACTGGTTCCATTCCCGACTAAAGGAATTCCAAGGCCAGGAAACCCGCCTGCCCTTCGACCAACATTCCTTGAAGGCACTGGTGGCGCCCCGTGCCCTCATCTGCCTGGACGCGACAGGCGATGTGTGGGCCAATCCCGAAGGAACCCAGCGTTCACATCATGCCACCATGGAGGTCTATAAATTCCTGGGATCGACCGAAAAACTCGGCCTTCATTTCCGGACAGGAATGCATGATCAGACGATAGTTGATTGGCGCGCCCTGATGGACTTCGCCGACCTCCAGTTTTACGGAAAGAAGACTGCGGTAAATTTCGACAGCGTCTATTTCCCCAATATCCCCAAGGGGTTTTCCTGGACTGCGCCGGCCACGATTACGGGCCTGGTCCGCCGCGAGACCGGCGGAACTCCCACTCACGGTTTTTCCGGGGCGGAAGGGGTTCGGGACCTGCTGGGCCGAGACAAGGCGTTTGTGTCAGATCGCATGAATCCCCCGACTTTCGGAAGGTTGCCAAAGTAAACTCACTCATTGGCAAGGCCGTTTTTTCCCGACTACGGCACGGCTTGCAGGGTTCCAACTCACAACCAAGCTGATTGGACCTTGCCTGGCGCTGGTTCCGGCTTCGATCGAGTCCGCCACCTATTATGTCGATTACTAGGTGTGGGGACGGCAAAGCCGGCACTCGTTCAAGCTCCTGGTCAACTGCGACCAAATGGATGTCGCCTACGACACCCTGTCCCAAAACTTCGCATGGTGCTCCTATGACCCTAGAGCTAGCCTGAGGCACGAGATCCTGTAAAAAGTGGCCTCTCCCCTGCGGGTCTTGGTTTTCGTAGCGGTGTCCTTCCTGGTGGGCTTAACCTTATTTTCTCACTATGCTATATAGCATAGTCTAGGAGCTACCACACCGATCCGAAGGGAAGCAGCCTTGGATGAAAAAGAATGAAATGACGAAAGCGGAGATCTCAGCGGCCAAGAAGCGCTTGAAGAGTTTGGAGGGTCAACTTTCGAAGGCGGTTCCACTGATGCGGGGTTCAATAGTGAGTAACGGAGCGAAGCACCAGCAGCCCTACTTTTCCTTGAACAAGGACAAGCGGACCCACCTGATCTACCTGGGGGAAGGGCGCCTGGAGTTGGCCAGAACCCGGTCGGATAACTACAAGAAACTGCTGGAGATAGTGGAGGAAATGACCCTCCTCAACATGGCCCTTCTGAAAAACGATGCCTTGGGCTAGCCGGAAAGGGGTTACCTTGGGCCTCCGTACGGATGGAAACATTCGGCTCCGTTCCTTCAAAGTGATTTTCACCGAGGCCCTGATAATTTTAGCTTTTACCTGGATCTGCGTTCGGCCCTGGCGACTCGGACTCCAAGAAAGGAGCGGGAATGACCGCCTACCGAGACAGGCTGATTCAGGCCATCAAACTGAACCCCGAATTGTACGAAGAGGTGGAAGCGGACCGTTCGGCCAATGGCCAAGCGGTCCTTACCGTCGTCCTTTCCAGCCTATCCGCCGGCGTAGGCGGCGGACTCAGCGGCGGCTGGTACGGCCTCATCCTCCACACCCTCGTCGCCATGTTGGGCTGGGTGATGTGGGCCTTTCTCAGCTACTTCATAGGTGCCAAGCTTTTGCCGGAAAAGCAAACCCAGGCCAACATGGGCGAACTCCTCCGCTGCACCGGCTTCTCCAGCGCGCCCGGAATGCTGCAGGTGGTCGGATTCCTTCCCGGCTTGGGCCCATACATCCGATTGGCGGTGGCAATCTGGATGCTGGTCGCCTTCGTCCTGGCGGTTCGGCAGGCCTTGGACTACACCAGTACGCTACGAGCGGCGGGAGTCTGTCTTATCGGGTGGATCATTCTGATGTCGCTGAACGTGATCTTGTTCATCATGTCGTTCGGCCGTTACACATTGTGAATCGCCGGCCAAACTTGGAGGGCGTCATCCCTCCTTGGGCCGCTCCAATTCGCTAAACAAGTCCCGCACCGCCCTATCCGTTTCCAGAAAGACCAGTTTTTCCGACAGGTGGTTGAGCGCCAAGCGGGTCACGTGAAAGGCCTGCCCCAAGGTCATGAAGATGGAGACCATGTCCATCCTGCGCGCCAGATAATGGTTGCCGGCCATGCGGAAGTGCGCCGCCCCCAGCTCCTCGTAGAAGCGGAAGCCCGGTGCCGCCCGTCTCTCCACCCGGCGTTGCAGATGGCCGGGGAAAATCCCAGCCAGGAAAAGCGCGTAATTGCCGATATGGGTCTGCATGGCGAACTGCTCTTCCGCTTCCATCCTCTCCAGGGCTTCCAGCATTTCATGCATGTAGTCCAGGTGCCGGTCATCGTTGGGATTGGGATTTCGCAACCTTTGCAGAAGGGAGAATTCCGACAACACCTCGGCAACATAATCGGCAACGTCCCTGTCGTGGATCTCCTCGCGGATAAGCACATGGCGAACCAATACGTAGAAGTAAAAGCGAAGGGAGACACGCAGGCAACTGCGGAGATCGAGAACGGCTCGGAAGACCAGGGGCTTGTCGAGAATTAGGTCTAGACTGTCCTGATCCCGAACCAGCCGGATAAGTCCTTTGGAAGCCTCCTCCTGGGAAGGCAGCACAGATGAAAGGAATTCATAATCCGCTGCGGTGAACTGGGTGCGGCAATTGGGACGGATGACTTTCATGGACGCGGAGCCTCCTCTCTATCTTATCGCCACATCCTCACCCTAAAACAAGCGGCCATAGGGATTCCCGGCAAGGGAACTTTCAACAAAACCCAAAATCCTTAAATATCCAGGGGGATCCGCTACTGCACATTTAGCGGGGTTCGGCGACCCAAAGCGCGCTGAGCTCGGCAGGGATGCCATTCCAGGCCGCCCCCAATCCCTTGTCGAGATTGCCTTCGAGGGATTTGTCCAAATCCATGTCCGGCGAATGTTCCCTGTAGCGCAGCGCCCATTCGGGTCGGCCATCGGCCACGTTCCAAAGCGCCAACACGAAGGTCCACTCCAAGCCGCCCTGATGGGTATTGGTAGCCTGGGGCGTTACCCTTATCCGGACCTTGGAGGGAAGGAGCAGATGGGTCGCGCCCAAAATCCCGCCCAGCTTGTCCAGGCGCATGCGGGCGGCGGGTTGGGTATAGCGATCACGGGGACGATAGACCACGTCCTGTCCGGAATCCGCCAACCACCGATCCCAGGGGAGTTGCAGACTATCCAGATAGGCGAGAAGATTCAGACGGGGTTCGACCAATGGCTGATTCGGCGAGACCAATTCCACCCTATGCTGGGGAAAGCGGTCGTGCAGCCTGTCCTTGAAATAATTTTCCAGGAAAAACTCCATGCCATTGGCCGAGAGACGATGGCAGGAATCGCAGGGAATCGACTCGCGGTAGTCCGTGATGCGGACGGGGAGGATGGCGATGTGCACCGGGGACGCGGCCGTTTTCCCCGCCCCATCCGCCCTTCCAGCCAAGTCGGGCCAGAAAAGCTGATTCTTGGAAAAAACCGCTTTGCGGATTTCCAACGATTGCGACCGGGCCGAATTAAGGGTGGCGAAAAGAATGAGCACGGGCAGGAACGGCAAGTGGCGAAGCATGACTAAAAACTACACAAGCCCGGCCGGTTGGACTACCGGGAGCGGCCGAGAGCCTCAAGATGGGCAAGAAGGGGAAAGGGTGAAAGGGCAAGAAGGCAAGAGGGCGAAAAGGCGAAATCAGGCGCTGGCCGCGAAGGGGCGTTGCAGCTCTTCCCTTACGCCAGCCACCGGCGGTCTGATGCGCTTGAGCTGCTGGGCGAAGCGGGCATAGGCCATGAAAGCCATTCCCGGATGGGAGTAGTTTTCATAGAACATCGCGCGGATATCCTTCAGGGGGATAAGTCCCTTCTTCACGGCGTAATACAGGCGGTTGCCCAGCATATAGCCGAGCTGGGTGCTGAAAATTTGGGGCATGGCGGTGCGGTCGGTGAAAACCTCCGTGAACTTCATCCGGAAATCCATCTCCCGCGAGCTGCGCTTTTCCAAGTGTAGATGCTGAAGAATGAGGCGGGACACCTTTACGGTTTCGGCCAGGTTGGGCGAATCCAGGCCCTGTTTGACCTTGCCCAGGAAGGAACGCAAGCCGGATTCGGTGGGCGCCTTGCGCTTCTCGTTTATCATCTTGGAACCGAAAAAGCCCAGGGCTTCGGTCAGCACGTTGGCGTAGAAAGAGTCGTGGCCGACCAGCATACTCTCGAGGGCTCCCCGCAGCACCACGTTCATGAAATGGGTGGCCTCTTCCGCGGCCTGGTTGATACTTGAATTGGGGAGGTAGATGAGGTAGGAGTCCATGCCGGGCTTCCCCCGGTCGGCACCCTCCTTGTATTCCAACAGGAACCCTTCGCCTCGGCGGATTTTTTCGTTGATGCGCCGGATTTGGCCCCGCAGTTCGGAAGTACTTTGGATGACCTCCGTGAAGTCCAGGTTTCGAGAGGAATAGACCGTGAGGCGCTCCAGGCTGTCCATCGGAAACCGGAACTGGAAAAGCGAGTCCAGGTTCTGGATGATGTTTTGCAATTGGGAGAAATAATTCTCCCCGGACAGTTCGGCCCAGTTGCCTCGCACCGGAAAGTAGCCATCCTCGGCATACTCCAGCCAATCCAGATAGGATTGCAATTTCGTGGCCGGTACCGTGTTCATCAAGCAGAAGCTGTCCGTGCCTATCTGCAAGACCTCGGCTTCTTCCTTGTGCTCGGCAGCGAGCTTCCAGTAGAGAACTTCCGCATTCTGGTAAACGATAGTCCTTTGGGGAGTTACGCCAAGCGGAGCAAGCCGTTCATCCACCTCTTTGGGAAGATGGTTGGGCGAGACATGGTAGTCCCCATCCACCACGTAGATCAGGGATCCGGCATGGCGGATCAGCGCCTGGCCGATAACCTGGGCCGAGAAAATGTCCCGGGTCTTCAGGGATATTTCCGGATCCTCCACCTCGGTGTTGATACCGAGCACGGGAATACTGCGTTCCCGGCAGAAGTCGAGGATATGCCGCCAGGGATTCCAATTGTAGGCCCATTTCCGCGCATAGCGGATTTTGTTCAGGAAGGCTTTTTCCTCGATCCCGCCCGACATGTAGAGGTCGACCCACTTCTGATCCCGTCCGTGGAACATCTCCAGACAAAGGACGATTTCGCGCTTGCCAGCGAGCTCCTGCAGCATGGCCAGTATGGACCGCTGGGAATGGCGCAAGGTATGGTAATCACCATGGTAAACTACGTCGCTCGCCAGGGCGCGCCGGAGCAATTCCGTCTTGCTGGAAATGTCCTGATAGGATTTGAGATAGCGATGATATTCTCGTCCGTATTTGCCAACGATGGAATTGGACCCAAGGCTGCGCTTCACCTGCTTCAGGTTCTTTTCGTAATTTTCACGCTGGATACGCAAAAGCTGGGCGCGCAATTTAGACATGGCGCCTCTCGCCCGCCCTTTTGTCGGTTCGGCTAAGTCCCTGATTATAAAAGAGTTGGCTTAACATGAAACTCACTTGGTACATTATCCCACAAATCACCGAATCCGCCTTGGGGCATTCTCAAAATAAACTCCCAACCTACCCCAAGAAAATCGTACTTTTTCTCGATTTCACCGGAAAACCGTTAAAATCGGTTCACTAGAGGATATGCGCAATGGGTTTTAAATGCGGCATCGTCGGTCTGCCAAACGTGGGTAAATCGACCATTTTCAATGCTCTGACCAGCGCGGGAGCGGAAGCGGCGAATTTCCCCTTTTGCACCAAAGAGCCCAATGTGGGCATGGTGGGTATCCCCGATACCCGGCTGAAAGACCTCGCCAAGGTCTATAAACCCAAAAAAGGGATCATCCCGGCCGTAATGCAATTCGTCGACATCGCCGGACTGGTCAAAGGGGCTTCCAAGGGTGAAGGCTTGGGAAACCAGTTCCTTTCCCATATCCGCGAGACCGATGCCATCATGCATGTGGTCCGCTGCTTCGAAGACATCGACATCACCCACGTAGACGGCTCCATCGATCCCGTCCGGGACGCGGATGTGGTCAACATGGAATTGGCCCTGCGGGATATGGATACCGTGGACAAGAAGCTGTCCAAGGACAAGAAGATGTCCGTCCTGGCCACCAAGGAAGCCAAGGAGGCGAAAGCCCGCGTGGACGTGCTGGAGAAGCTCAAAGCCGCCCTGGATCAGGGCAACCCGGCCCGATCTGCGGGACTCAGCGAAGAAGAAGCGGCCCTCGTCAGGGACTTGGGCCTTTTGACCCTCAAGCCCCAGTTCTATTGCGCCAACGTGCGCGAAGAGGAAATCCACACCGGTAACGATCATGTCAAGAAAATGGTCGCTTACGCCGAAACCCAGAATAGCGAAGTCCTGGTGTTCAGCGGCAAGATCGAAGCGGAGATCGCCGAGTTGAACGAAGAGGAAAAGGCGTCTTTTCTCGAGGAGATGGGATTGAAGGAATCGGGTCTGTCCATGGTCATCCGCAAGGGATTCAACATGCTGGGCCTGCAAACCTATTTCACGGCGGGCGAACAGGAGGTCCGCGCCTGGACCATCCATAAAGGCTGGACCGCACCGGCCTCCGCCGGCGTCATCCACAGCGACTTCGAGCGCGGCTTCATCAGCGCCGAGACCCTGGCCTACCCGGACTTCATCAAGTTTGGAACCTGGCAGGCCGCCAAGGAAAAAGGTTTAGTTCGCAAGGAAGGCAAGGAATACATCGTCAAGGATGGCGACATCATGCACTTCCTGTTCAATGTCTAGGCACCCGGATCGCGGAAACCCGTGCGGCGGGCTTTACGGTTGGTTATCTTAATTCCAGGCAAGTGTTGCCGAGGATGTTGTAATGGATGAAGAACCCGGAGAGAGCTTTGATTTGAACGAGGAAGATTTCCTCGAAACCCGTATCGATAATATTTCGGTGAGCAACCTGGGCTTCATCGTTTTCCTCAAGGCGGACCGGGATGATAGGGTCCTCCCCATTTTTATCGGCGCCAACGAGGCGCAATCCATCGCCATGGCCTACAACAACCAGGTTCTTCCCCGCCCCCTGACCCATGACCTCATGAAGAACGTCTTGGGGATGCTGGACGTGGAGGTCACGAAGGTCCAGGTGACTTCGCTCGCCGAGAACACTTTCTTTGGTCGGGTTTATTTCAAGAAGGAAGGCATAGAGGATATGGACATCGATGCCAGGCCCTCGGACGCCATCGCTCTGGCCCTCCGATACAAAGCACCGATCTTCGTCCATAAAGATGTCTATGAAAGCGCCTCCATCGTAGTAAAGGAAACCGGGGAAAGCGAAGGGGGGGAACCGGCGAAGGATTTTGAAGCATCGGAACCGGAAACCCATATCGACCAGGTGGAGAGACTGAAGGACCGCCTACACAAGGCCGTGGCGGCCGAGCACTACGAAGAGGCAGCGAAGATCCGGGATGAGTTGAAGAAGTTCGGGACGGGGAACTGAAAGCTCCCGGCAAACCTAAGGGGCCCTATTTTTCCGTGGGCCAGTCGAGTGTCAAGGGATCGAGGCCTGTTTGCTTCGGAACAACGGGTGTGGCTGTCCCAGGTTCCTCCGGAGCCAACATAACCGCCGCTACCACTCCAACCACAGCCAGCATGGCTGCGCCTCCGGCGGCCTTCTTCCAGGTCCAGAATTCGGGCTTCTTCTCCAGTAGCGCGCTTTTCTCCTTTTGACTGATGGCCTCCTTGGGGCGATCCGTCTCCCCCACCATGCGATCCGAATTCCCTTTGGTGAAATCCATACTGTTGATGGCTTGCCATTTGGAGTCCATGGGGTACATGCTTCCGTCCGGCAGGATCATTCCCGAACTGCCCTTGAACCAGCTGTTTATGATTTTGACTTGGAAGGAGAAGGCCGTGATGGGCGTGGGCGCTCGCATCACGCCCACGTATTCCATTTCGAGCTTGCCGCCCTCGGAGATTTCGATGCCTCCCCAGAGGCGCTTGCCCGCTTCGACGCCGGCGGTGATGCTGTCCAGGGACCCGCTGATGGAAACGTAGGAGTTCTTGGTCCCTTTGATGATTAAAGTGCCTTCGACCTTGATCACGCTGTTCAGGGAGGGACGCGCGAAATAAAGCATGGTTCCGGGATGGACCACGGTGGTCACGCCCTTGCGGACGAAAACGGTGTCGCAATTCAGCGCGAACGGGAACTTTCCCGTTTGATCTTCCTTGCCGATGACGGTGGGAAGGTTCTGGTGGAAATCCCGGTTCTCGATACACGTCGCCGCCCTTGAGGGGGCGACCCACAGTGCCGCGGCCAAGGCGGCGCAGATCATCATCCGCGATAGGCTCATTGAGACACCAACATCCTTTTCTGGAGACGGATGGGCCGTTCCCCGGTATTCACGGTAAGCCGGTACAGATAGATCCCGGGACTCCAACCCGAGGCATCCAGGGTCAATAATTGCCTGCCGACCCGGATTTCCCCGAGGTTGATCCGTTCGACGATCCGACCCTGCACGTCGATGACTTCGAGCACGGCCTTGCGCGCGCCGCCGTTCCAAACCGGCCACTGGAGCTCCACCTTGGTGCGGCCGCGGAAAGGATTGGGATAGTTCTGGGAAATGCCGATTTCCCTAGGCGCCGCGTCCCGGAAGGACCGGGTACGGGCCTCGACAAAGGATTCGTCCCCGGCGATGAGCCGGAAAGACCGGCTGCCTTCCGAAACCGAGAGGTTCCGGGCGCCGGCCTCGTCGTAGACCTTGCCGGAGCCGAGGTCGATGAGCCGCATGGCCATGCCGGCCTGCAAAGGTGTGGTGAGGGTGAAGGAAGCCGTCCCCTTCGCCGGGGAGCGGATTTCCATGGCCTCATCGATCCGGGAGGGATCGGAAACAGCCTTAATCATGTATCCGCCCTTCCCGCCCAGACGCAGTTGCGGTCCGGATGCGGGCGTGGGCAGAAAGGGAATGTTGATTTGTCCGGGCATGGAAGAAAGCGTCGCCGCCGAGGCGCCCCAGGGTGATGAGATGCGGGCGTGCAATTCAGCCGCGGGCGCGGCGGAGGCGGTCTTAATGGCAGGCGTGGCGGAAGCGGTATCGGCCAATGGGTCGAAAATGAGTTGTTCCCCGGGCACGGAGTAAAACGCGTAGCCGTAAAACCCCCGTAAACTGACGGTTTCGATTGCCCAGGAGTACGTCCGGGAGGCTTCCCCGTTCTTTTGCTCGATTGTTGTCACCAGCCTATGGAAGGTCAGCGGCCGTTTCGGAACCGAGCGGATTTTCGCCAGGGCCATGTTGGTTGGGAAAGGGTTGGCGATGAAATTCCAGCCTGTGTCCGGCGTTATGGGGAACGGGGAGAGAGGCAAGGCTGTGTCCCCGGCAACAAGGGTGGTTTTGATGGGATGGGCCGAGGCCATGAAAAAAGCGTCTCCGGGTTTGACGGGATGGCTGCGCCAATTCTTCAAGGTGTCGAATACGGACTTTGCCTGGTTTTTGGAAACGCGAAGAACCACCGTGGTATCCTGTTCAGTGGAACCAATCGTCGTCGGCTGAAGACTCATAATCCTCGACAGCGGACCGCCAATCGGAAACCCGATCAGGTGCCATTGATGCTTGGCTTTGTCGAGAATATCCGGATTGCCATCGACGACCGACTTGGGATTGAACCGGGTACCGACCAGGGTCTCAAATTGCCGGCCGCTGATTTTTTCATCTCCGATAAAATACTGGATGCGATAGAGGTAAGCCGAATTCGGTTCAAGCGAAACCGTGTCCGGTATGAGAATTCCTTTTTTGTCGGAAATCTTACATCCCGAGGGGGTTAGTCCGCCCGTGGCATTCACCGATTTGAGTTCGAGGCAATAATGGGTAATATGGCGAATGGAGTCATTGACATAGTTTGGAGCGAAAATCAGTTTGTCTCCAGTGACAATGGGCACGCCCTGGACATACACATCGGTAGACTGGAGGCGCTCCACCACCGCGACGACCTTGGCATTGGCGGGCACTTGAGCCAAGGTGAATCTTTTGCCGATTTGAATGCCCGATACCGGTACTACCGACCAAGCCAATCCGTTATGGAAATAGGCTTCAATCTTGGCGGCACCCTGGCTTTCCTTGATAC
>JALYSE010000365.1 GCA_030854955.1 Fibrobacterota bacterium
ATGTCCATGCGGAAATCCTGGAACCCTGGCGGGGATTCATCGCCTTCTACAAAGGAACACGCGACACCGTGATCAATCTCCTCGATCGGCCCGTGACCTTTCCCTCCCCGATCAAGGCCGGCAAGATCGCATCCCGCACCGGCCCGGGATTCAGGTTCCGCCTGAACCTGTCCGGCAGCCTCTCCATCCGCCTGGGGGCCTCGCCCACCGCCGCCGACGGAATCGGCATGGAGGACGAATCCCAGCCGCCCGCCCGCTCCGAAAACGCGCCCCGCCTCTATTCCGTGCGCCGCAACCATCAGCTGGAAACGGACATGATGCGCTGGACCCGGGGCGGCCTCTACTCGTGGAAGATCGTCGCGGGGCTTCCCGCCCGTAACACAGGAGTTACCCACGCCGCTATGTCCGCAATTTCCGCCTTGGCGGAAGGCTTCTCCCTTCCGGAAGGCTATTCGGCCTGGGCCGTTTCCTCCAAGCGCGGCCTGCGCTTTCCCCTGGGCCAAGGGGGAAGCATTCCTCTCCACCCCGGATTTACGGACAGCCTGGACATCATCGCCGGTCCCTCCGCCGAGGTCGAGGCCAGGCTCTCCTCCATCCCCAAGAGCGTGGAAACCTTCTCTGCCCGCATCGCCGCCAGCGCTGGAAGCTTCGCCCTGCATCTTTCACTTCCCAAGGCAGCGCGCATGCGCATGAACCTCTGGTCAGTGGAAGGACGCGTCCTGGAATCGGACGCCCTGGATCTGCCCGAGGGTGTCTACCACCTGGTCCACGACCGCCGGGGACAAGGTTATCCTGCGGGCATCTACTTGCTCTCCTTGGAATGGTCCGGAGTCGACGCTTCGGGACGGATTACCCGAAAAATCGCCATTCCCTGAAATTCCGGGTCCTTTGAAACACGGATGAAACCTGATTCCCTTGGCCCCGCACGGGGCGGCCAAGTAGATTTCCCTAGACATGAACCAAACAAGCGTACTGGTTACCGAGGATGATGCGGATATCCTCGAATTGATTACCTACAGCCTCGAGACCGAGGGCTTCCGCGTACATTCGGCCCGAACCGGCATGGATGCCTTGTCCATTCTCAGCGATGAGTCCGTGGACCTGGCCATTCTCGACGTGATGCTTCCCGACATGTCCGGCATTGAGCTTTGCCGCAAAATCAAGCGGGAAGAGCGGTTGGAAAACATCCCCGTCCTCTTCGTGACCGCCAAGGACGAAGAAACGGACAAGCTGATCGGCTTCAAGGTGGGCGCGGACGACTACCTCACCAAGCCTTTTTCGCCCAAGGAACTGGTGGCCCGGGCCAAGGCCCTCGTCAAACGCTCCAAGGGCGCCAAGGATCGCTTCGCGTTCCGAGGGCTGGAAATCTATTTCGACCGACACGTGGT
This sequence comes from Fibrobacterota bacterium, assembly GCA_030854955.1. Classification (GTDB taxonomy): domain Bacteria; phylum Fibrobacterota; class Fibrobacteria; order UBA11236; family UBA11236; genus Chersky-265. The sequence goes on from JALYSE010000365.1 coordinate 1,389, forward strand.
GGAGGTGGATGAAAAGCGCGTCAACCTCACCCCCCGCGAGTTCATGGTCCTCAAGGTCCTGATCGAAGGACAGAAGAAGACCATCGCCCGGGCCACCCTTTTGGAACGGGCCTGGGGCATGGAGTCAAAGGCAGGGCTCCGCAGCGTGGACGTCACCGTCACGCGCCTGCGGGAGAAGATCAAGCCCTACGACAAATGCATCCGCACGGTCACGGGATTCGGATACCAATGGGATCTTGAAGGTTTCGCGGCGGCCGCCTCGGGAGAATCAGGATAAGAATCCGGATAAGCCGGTGCCCGTATCTTGCAGCAGCAAATCCGTATAGGGGAGCGTGATTGTCAGCCGAGTTACCGATATCGGCTCCGTTTTCTACTATATCGATTGAGGGTCCGGCCCTGCCGGCGCGCTCGCATGCATGAAAAAAATTGACCGCGAATATCCTTCCCTTCGCGCCCATCTTATCGGGATGCTCGGGGTATTCGCGGCCTTGTTCCTGGGCCTGGCGCTCTACCTTTACCTCACCTCCCGATCCCTGTTCGCCGAGGGCCTGCAAAAAGAGCTGTCGGGCGATCTGGAATGGATGGCATCCATCACCGAGGCCGATCCGCGACTGCTTCGCGATCCCGCCCGTTCGGACTCCCTGTGCAAGGCCGTCTCCCGCTTCAAGGGATTCCGCGTCACCATTATCGACAACGCCGGAAACGTCCTGGCCGATTCCCATATTCCCCGAAAGTCATTCGGAACCCTGGAGAACCATCGGTCCCGCCCTGAGGTGAGGATGTCGGAACTGAAGGGGTGGGGTCATGCCTGGAGATATTCCAATACCCTGGGCCTGGGCATGCTTTATGTAGCGCGCAAGGTTCCGGAACAGGCATGTTACTTGAGGATGGCCGCCGGACCGGCTACCCTGGACAGGTTCCAGAATGCGACTCTGAGGATTTTCGTGCTTTTCCTTGCCTTGTTCTCCGCCGCGGCCGGGGCCATCGTCTGGTGGATCAGCCGCAAGATCAGCTCTCCCTTGCTGCAACTGACCGGCGAGGAACGCTCAGGATCCCGTGATCCGGAATCGCCTCCGAGATGGGGGGCCCGGTTCCGGGAAGCGGAAGTTCTCAATGAAGCCATCCAAGGGTACGTAGGCCAAATCCGCTCCCTGGGGCGCGAAGTCGAGAAGCAGCGGGACAAGCTGGTGGCGGTCCTCAACCAGTTGGAAGAAGGCATCCTCATCCTCTCCGCCAACGGCGACGTGGTGGCCGCCAACCCGTCCTCCCTGAAGCTGCTGGGCGCGGACGGCGGCTCGCGCGGTCCGTCCGCCTGGCTGGGCCGACCCTTGCGGGAAATGCTCCCCGAAAGTCCGCTTCTCGCCTGGGTGGACGCAGCGCGGTCCCCGGACCGGACTCCCATCATGCATGTGGACAAGGGCCCCGGGGCGCCGTTCGACCTCTTGTGCCATCTGGCCCCCCTTGACGCGGTCGCCGAAGGCGTTACGGGAGGGGAGTTCCTCCTCACCCTTTTCGACGTTTCCGAGTTCCGCCACCTGGACCGGGTGAAATCGGAATTCGTGGCCAATGCCTCCCATGAATTGAAGACCCCGCTATCCTCCATCAAGGGATATGCCGAAGCCTTGATGGAAGGGGCCATGGA
>JALYSE010000366.1 GCA_030854955.1 Fibrobacterota bacterium
TCGCGGTAGGTGATCTCCTTCTGCCCGCCCACGCGGAGAACCAGCCAATCCCACCAGACATTGCGCTCGATCCCGAAGGAGACGCGCCCGCCCCGGATGGTCTCGTTGGAGGCCGCCGAGATGGCGGAGTTGTAGACGGCCAATCCGGCGCTGTCGGTCATCCCCTGCTGCTCGTTCTCGTCGAACAGCCCCTGGACGCCGAGCCAGAAGAATCCCCGGTCCAGGGATACGTTCACGCCCACGCCGAAGTGCAGCTTGGAGAAGGTCTGGCCGGGTGCCTGGAACACGCTGTAGTTGAAGATGGGGACGAGTTCGCCGTTGATGATTTCCAGGGTGGAGAAGGCCCGGCCCTTGATGAAAAAGGACATTTCCGGATCGATGGAGCCGGGTCCGTAGGCGATGGACGCGAGCCCCAGGGACAGCTCGCCATCCACGTTGCGGGCGATGGGCCAATTCAGGCCCAGGTCTCCCCGAAGCATGTACACGTTGACATTGCCGCTGGGAACGCCCTGGATTTGGCCATTGACCTGATTGGCCCCCTCCTGCATGGCGATATGGACATGCGAGCCGAGCATGCCGCCATTGGCGAGGGTCATTCCCAGGAATCCGTCGAAATTAGTGGCCGGATCCGGCACCTGGTTCCCGTCCACGATGTCGGGAAGGAGGGCGGCCATCTCCTCGTCCTGCCGGTTGAAGGCGCCGCCCAGGCTGATCTGGGGGTAGAGATTCCCGCTTTCCTTGTTCTTCGAAAGCGAATAGGAGAAGATGCCTCCGAACCAGCTGTTAGCCGGATCCATATTGCGCCGCACCTCGGCCGAGGCCCCCAGGCTGTCGCCGGGGACGGCCCGGTAGGTGCCGAGTTCACCGATCAGGAAATTCGGGAAAATGTTCATATTGGCCGGATTGTCGAAAATGCTGATGTCGTCCATGAAGAAATCGGCGCGCTTACCCATGGATTCCACGCGGGAATAGGTGGCCCAGACGGGATATGCCATCCCGAAAACCATCAGTCCCACCGCGGTATTTCTCATCCGGTTATGATGCATGGGGTCAATCTCCTATTTGCGCAAAATTTAGCATAAATTCGCGCTTTGATGCAATCCACAAGTTTTTAAAAACGTAATCGTCCCGTCCGGCGGTCGGGTACCCGGACGGAACCCCGCTGTCATGGCCGGGAGTTCCTCCCGGGTTTCCTCCCCCCTCTCCCCCGCCAGGGCGGAAATCAGACAGATCGGGTAGGAGGCAGGGTTACCCCTGCCGTCCTCCCACACCACCGTACATGCGGTTCCGCATACGGCGGTTTGTGAAAATTAACCATACTTGAGCCTCTGGTCCACGAGCGAGAGTAGCCCCAGCTTGTCGAAGTATTTCTTGGGTAGAGCGGTATTCATGTGTGAAGCCCCGGCATTCCACCAGGGACCCCTCCCATTCATAGCGCTTTTCAGCGCCCGCACCTTCTCCAATCCCAAGCGCATCAGGTTCTTGACCCGGGTAAACACCCGCTTCCATTGCCGCCAAAGTATGGCCCGCAGTTTCCGCCGTATCCATCCGTCCAGCTCCTCGAAGGTGTTCTTTACCTCCGCCAAGCGGAAGTAGTTGACCCAGCCCCGCAGCAGCGGGGTTAGGCTTTCTTCGATAACGCGTGCCACATTTTGGCCTCGTCCCCGTCGCATCCGCTCCCGAATTTTCTCCTTCAGGCGGGCCACCGATTCCGGCGCCGCCTTAAGCCGGGCCTCTTTGCCCGGTGCGAAGGAGTAACCCAGGAACTTCCGCTTCCAGGGGCGGTCTACGGCGCTTTTCTCCCGATTCACCCTCAGTTTGAGCCTCTCTTCCAAGAACCGCGTCACGCTTGCCATCACGCGCTCCCCCGCCGCCTTCGACCGCACATAAATGTTGCTGTCATCGGCATAGCGGCAGAACGCATGGCCACGCTTTTCCAGTTCCCGGTCGAACTCATCCAAGAGAATGTTCGACAGCAGCGGCGATATGGGTCCGCCTTGTGGCGTCCCCTCCCGCCTTGCTTCCACGAGCCCTCCGTAAGGAGGGCCGCCGTCTTTCATTAAGCCGGCTTGTAGATAACGCCGTATCAATCTCAGCACGCGCTTATCCCCCACTTTGCGCGCCACCTTGGCCATCAGCACATCGTGCTGGACGCGGTCGAAGAACTTCTCCAGGTCGAGGTCCACCACGAAGGTACGTCCCTCCTGAATATATTTCTGCGCCGCGAGAACGGCCTGGTGTGCGCTGCGTCCTTCCCGGAACCCATAGCTGTGTTCCGAAAAATCCGGTTCCCATAAGGGACTGAGCACCTGATGCAATGCCTGCTGGATGAATCGGTCCAAAACCGTCGGGATACCCAATTGACGCATCCCTTTGCCTCCGGGCTTGGGGATTTCCACCCCCCTGACCGGTTGCGGTTCGTACCTATCTTCCAACAGCTCCTTCTTCAGTCTGGGCCACTCCTTTCCCAGGAATTCCTTCAAGGCTTCCACCGGCATGGCATCGACCCCGGGGCTGCCCCCGTTGGATACCACGCGAGCATAGGCTCTCTTAAGGTTTTCCCGTTCGACCACTCGTTCCATCAACTCCTGCATCGCGGACATGGTTATTCCTCTCCTGCCGTAAGGATTGGCGCGCCTATTGAAGGCCATGAGGGATTCCGTCCCCTATCTCCTTCAAAGCGGAACGGCTTTCCATCCGTTCTCTCCTGCGTCTTTATCCTCATCGAAGGAATGGCTCCTTATCCTTTCTCCACATTCAGCCCTTCAGCGGTGGTCCCCGCCTACTATGGCTTCTGCTGACTCCTCAAGCGCCGTCCCTGCGCCTTTCGACGCCGGTAGCCGTGTGCTACGGCAGCTCTTGAGGTCTCCCCGGGTATTACGCACCCACCTTCCTGCTTATGCCCGCCGCATCTACGTCCGTGCCTTCCGGATAGGGTTAGGGCTTTGAAGATATTGGCCTTCTCACCCGGCACGACCGCCTCGTATGCGAAAATTGTTCATCGGGCCAGCATTTTGCCTG
>JALYSE010000166.1 GCA_030854955.1 Fibrobacterota bacterium
TTCCAGGACCTGCAGGGTGGCGATGTCCAGATCGTTGGTCGGTTCGTCGAGGATGAGCAGGTTGGCGGGATTGGAGACCAGAGCCATGGCCAATTGCAGGCGGTTTTGTTCGCCCCCGCTCAGGCGGCCGGCCTTGGAATAGTGCATGCGGGCCGGGAACAGGAAGTTCTCCAGAAAGCCGCGCTTGGGCACCTTGGACCCGCCGAACTCGACATACTCGGCGTCGCCGCCAAGTGTCTGCCAAACGGTCTTTTCCGGATCCAGGCTTTCCCGCTTCTGATCGAAATAGGCCGTCAGGGTGTTCACGCCCAGCTTGATCTCGCCGGAGTCGGCCTTGATCTTGCCGAGCAGGATTTTCAGGAAGGTGGTCTTGCCGGATCCATTGGGACCCAGGATGCCGATGCGGTCCCCGGGCAGCAGGCTCAGGTCAAGGCCCCTGAAAAGCTGCCGGTCCCCATAGCTTTTGGCCAGGTTCGTGATTTCGAGGATGGTCTTGCCCAGTCGGGCGGCGGAGTCTAGGTCCAGCTCCATGATTTTGTCCACAGCGAAGGCCTTCTTGTCGCGGATCTCCTCGAAGCGCTGAATTCTGGACTTGGCCTTGGTGCCGCGCGCCTTGGGGCCGCGGCGGATCCAATTGATCTCCTCCTTGAGGAAGGCCATGCGCTTGCCTTCCGTCACGGACAGGTTCTCTTCCAGCTCGGCTTTCTTCTCCAGGTAACGCCCGTAATTTCCGGGAAAGGAACGCATTTCACCGTTCCACAGCTCCAGGATATGATCCACGGCGTTTTCCAGGAAGTAGCGATCATGGGTCACCACGATCATGGTGCCGGGATAGGTCGCCAGCTTCTCTTCCAGCCAGCGGATTGCGCTTTCGTCGAGATGATTGGTGGGCTCATCCAGGAGCAGGAGATCCGGCGTTCCTGCTAAGGCGCGGATGAGTTGGATTTTCTTGAGCTGGCCGCCGGAGAGCGCCGGCTCAATGGTCCACGCCAGGTCCATGTCCAATTGTCCCGCCAAGGCTTGCACCTGGCCGTAGAGGTCCCAGCCATGGTCGCGCTCGATGGCGTCGTTCAGATGGGACAGTTCCTCGTGGGCCTTGTCGGTGTCGGCTTCGCTCAGTTCAGCGTGGGCCGGGGAGCCCATCTCATGAAGGACCATGACGTAGCGGGCCAGCAAGGCGCCGATGGCCCCTTGGTTCGAGAAGACCTCGTCCGCTATGGACCGTCCCGCGAGGAGGTCCCCGGGGACTGCGTCCGGGTCGCCGGCTTTGACCACTTTGGCACCCTGGTCCAGGTAGCGGTGGATGAAGTTGGAGCGCCGGGTAATGGACCCTTCGAAATCGGTTTCCCGACCGGCCAGGATGCGGAGCAGGGTGGATTTGCCGCTGCCGTTGAGGCCGAGCAGGGCCACTTTCTGGCCGCGGTCGATGCCGAATGAAAGGCCGTTGAAAAGGACTTTTTCGCCCCAGGCTTTATGCAAGTTCTGGGCGGTGAGGACATTGTCGGCCAAGGGGGAAATCTCCGGGTGGGGTCAGGGAGGGGAAAGGTAGAAAATCGGGGGGCCTGCGGCGGGAGCGGGGTCCAGGGAGGGGGGGGGAAAGGGGATCGGCCCCATCGGATTCAACCCGGAAGCTCTTCCAGTTCCACCCGGCAACCGGAATCCACCGTGAAGCGGTCGCGTTCCGATTTCAGAATGCACAGGTCCGGACACTTTTCCTCTATTTTTTTCACTAGACCGTCCATCAAGGCTTATGGGTCAGAAACATCATGCTGGTTTGGATCCATTCGCCCTCGACAGTCCTTTTGCTGCGTCGATGGATGACACCCGGAACGTATGCTTCAGTATAAGTGCTTATCAATTTGAGCGCCATTTCCCGAGGAACATACACGTTGAAGAACTTATCCATCATCGGATAGAACCAGGACCTTGAGTGAGTATCCACGCTTTTCCGAACCCCGGGTTTTCGTCAAAACTTAGTCCATGGGAAGATTAAGCGTAAGGGGACTCCCCTTCCGAATAGGGTGCGGAATCCTTACGCCGTGGTTTGGCCGGGTAGATTTCCTTATGAAGGGAATCCAGATGCTTCTTGAAGGCCTGGCTCGCGCGCTTTTCCAGCATCAGTTTGGACAAGGGCAGGAAAAGCAATTTGAAGTGGATGAGGGCCCGGACATAGCCCGACACCTTGATCAGGCTGCGGCCCAGCAGGTGCCCGATCAACTCGCCGAACATGGTGTTCCACACCAAAAGGTTCATGCCGCGGCCGTAGAGGAACGCGTCCCGGTGTGCCAGGATAAGGTGGTGTTCCTGATTGTTCAGGGCGCGGTGCTTATACGATGCCTTGAGCTTGAAGAAACCAATGCGCCTGTAGATGGGTAGCAGATCGACCACAGCGGACGTAAGCAGCCAGTGGCGATCGGAAAGCAGGAAATGTTTGATGCCGTGTTCGAACATCCCCTGAAGCAAATCCGTGCTGCGGTATTCCTCGTGGATGCAAAGCCGGGAAACCTCGATGAGATTGGCCTTGGGCGGGATTTCCACGGGATATTTCTGTCCGGGGAATCCGGCCTGGCTGTCCAGCACCGCGCCTTCCTGGATTGGAAAGGTGAACGTCAACGTGCCGACGAGCTTGTCCTGGTGGTGCGCCATTAGGATGCGGCTCTGCCCGTCCAGGTTGCCGGCCATTTCTTCGGGCTTTGTCCCCTTGGGTTTCTTTCCGATGCCGACATAGGCGTCGCGGCGCAGGTACAGCACCTCGGCGTAGTCGTCCATGGTCTTGACGCTGCGGAAACGCAAGCGGCCTTTGACCTGCTGGGACCGGAAACCGGCCTGGCGCAAGCGGGCTGGGCTCCAAAGCCGGGAGAACAACAGGAAGTCGCAAATGCCGTTGTGCAGCGTCCAGGCCATGTCCAAGCAGGTGACGCCGAACTTGACCTCGTTGGCTTCCGTGGCATGGACCCAAGCCACCCGGGCGGTCATGGGTGCTTCGCGATGGGAAGCGAGTTCGAAATGGACTTTAAGCTCCATGCCTTCGAAGACCAGGATGGAAGGGTCCTGACTAATGAACGAAAGGCCCATGTTCCGGTTTACGTCGGAGACGCGCAGGGGACACCAATGGCCAAAGATGAACGGATGGGCTACACGGGCGTTGAGCGCCAGTGAAGGGGCCAAGGGAAGCCGGAAGGCTTCGCGCCGGTCCACGTCCACAGCTTGGGGGAAGTTGATGTCCAGGCGCCGCAGGCCGATTTTCGTTCCGCCTTTGAATCCGCTCCGGTTCTTGATTTGGGACCAGATCCGGAATTCCTGATCCCCAGGCAGTTTGATGTTCACTTCCACTTCGTCGCCGACCTTGAAGTCCGACGCGAGATCGGCGCTCCGGGATGCTGCGGAGGATGACCCCGGTTTTGGATCCAACGCGTCGGCCGCGTCCATACCCGCAGGGGCGGGCCAGGTTTTCTTTTCGGGCAGGTGTAGCACGCCGAAGGAAATGGACGTGAAGTCCCACAGTTTGACGGACAGCCAGGATTCCAGCCCCGGGCTGCGGAGTGATATTGCCACGCTACCCAATTCCCGTTGGGAAATGCGTTCCTGCGAGCGGCCTTCGGTTTGCTTGGAAAATTTGAAAATCCCGGCTTCCAGTCGCTCCGGATTGAGCTGGGGGACGGCCGACCAGTCGACGACGATGGCGGTGTCGGTGGAGGACGCGGAGCGATCGAGGGGAACGTGGGAATCTACAGTCGGTGCCGCCCGTTCCATCCTTTTCGCCTGCCTGGTAGATCGCCTGCTCAAGCTAGGCCTGCTTCTCCGCGGAGGTTTGGGCGGCGGGAGTCCAGGAGATCGGTGGCGCTTCGTATCCATCATCAATGGCTTGGAACATCAGGCCGTGCAATTCGCAAGTGCCGCGCATGCCGTAAACCACGGCTTCCAAATCCGAAGCGGTCCGTACGAAACCCTCGACGTAATCCCTGTTCCATTTGGAATGGACCGGATCCGCTTCGATATGCTCTTTGAGGAAGCTGACTGCGTTCATGGGAATTCCCAAATTGACCAGGGCCCCCATGGCGGCGGAGCCCATGCGAACGGGAATCGCTTCCAGATGGTAGCTGTACCCGAGGAACGCCAAAGGATTCCTATGCTGGATTTGCAGCATGATGAATCCGGTCATGGCTTCGGTCGCCACCAAGGGCAACCCGTTCCGTATCGTTTCCACGTCTTCACCGAGCACGCGCAAATCGTCGAGGGCCATTTCATCATGTCCCAATTCCATGGCGGTATGTTTCAGGAACTTGGCCTTGAGGCCCGGCTCCCCGGATTTGACGTGCGCGGCGAACATGGCCATGGTGCCGGGATTCTGGCGGGTATTATGGAACGATTCCCGCAGGAATCCTTTGTAGTGGCGGAGCTCCAACGCGCCGGAGGCGAGCTTGTGGAAGAACTCACCGCGCGCCAAACGTTCGTAGCAGGCTTCCCATTCCACATCGAGCATTCTCATTCTATCCATCTTCGTTTTTCTCCATAACCTCGAGGGAGCGCCGGAATGCCCGCTCGTATTTACTGCCCACCCAGCGCTTCGCGAACGGTTTCAGGGTGAGCATCAATTTTAACCTGAGGCGGTCGAATGGGCCCAACGGCAGCATCCCGCGTTTCAATATGTCCTCCATCAGATCCCCGTAAAGCAGGTTCCATCGGAGCATTCCGATGCGGCGCGCCGTCATGCACACTTGGCGTTCGACCCGGATCAGGTGATGTGTCCTGCCCAGGAAATCGCAGGTTTTGCCCGTATCCTCGAATCCGATTCCGAGATAAATCGGAAGCAGAGACGATTCCACCAGGTTCATGATGCAGGTCCGTCCCGAGAGCATGAAAATCCTGGCTAATTGCTCGAACATGGCCTGGAGTAAATCCCCCCGGCGGTATTCCTTATGGGTGCACAGGCTGTTCACTTCGACTAATTCCGATTTGGGCGGATGCGGTATCGGGTATTTTCCGTTGGGAAAGGAGGACTCGGAACGCAGTACTTCGTCTTCCCGAGTGGGAAAGGTGATGGCGGCGCAGGCTACGAGGGTTTCGTCATGATAGGCGCACAGGATGCGGCTATTCTTGTCCTTGGAAATCGACATGTCCTCGGGCTGGGTTTCACCGCTCTTCTTACCAGCATCTACATAGGCCGATCGGCGCAGCGCCAGCACCTGGGCGTATTCCTCCATGGTTTCCAGAAACCGGAACGTGATCCTCCTCTTGAGGAACCGGGTAGGGAAACCGAAGCGTTTCAACATGCCGGGGGTGATGTCGGCTTCAAAAGCAAGCGCTTCCGCGAGATCGTTGGCCAGGGCGGAAGTAATGGAAAGGGTTTTTAGTCGCACCTTCAAGGCGTTCCCGGGCACCCGCTCCAGAAAAATAACTTCGCCCCGGAAAACGGGGTTACCGGTAGTGGGCATTACGAAACGCAATTCTAACTTTTGCCCGAAAAACAGAGGAAGGTTCGCATCTCTGGAGATGAAATCCAATTGGAACCCGGTTTGTACGCCGCACAACTCGAAGGTGGCCCATTCCGCAAACAATATGGGATTCCGGACTTCGGCCCGGATATCCGATTTTTCCGGAAGACGAAGGCATTCACCATGGGGCGCCCCGACACGATTTTCAAATTTATAACGACGGGCTAAATCCCTGCGGCTCAGGCCGATGCGCAGGGTGTTCTTCACGATGGAGGAGTTCTTCACGATGCAGTCAGCAGTAAGGATCCCGTCGCCGAAATCGAACTTCAGTTTGGCCAAATCGCCGACCTTGGGGGAGGTGCACCCAGATTCGGAAAAAGGGAAAGTAATGGCGAAGCCGAAAGGCGAGTAATCCCATAGGTGGACGGGGATATCCTTGGATGATTTGATTTTCGAGCCGGTTTCTAGGCTGATCCACGCTGGAATATGCTCCAATTCGCGTTCGTTGACGCGGTTGGAGGCGCGGTCGGTAACGGCATTCGACGGCCGCCACGCTTCAGCGGGGAGCGCTGCCAAATCAAGGCCCTTCATAGGCCGGTTCCGATTGCGAGTTTCACCCGAATCCTCTTCCAATACTTGCAACGGCGCTTTCAGTTTTTCGCGCCCCAAAGGATTTTAGAGGCCGGAATGCGGAATTAGCAAGCAATCAGGCCGTTTATTTCGAAGGTCCGGCCAATTCAAGGCTCAAACGCTTAACGGCTTTGGAAAATTGGGGGACTGGGGGATATACTACCTTAGTTATAACTGCTTTCTTAGCATCCGGGGCCCATGGAACAAGTTTATTCGAACAAACTAATTCTGTCGTATATGAAAATCCTGGATCAGCGTTTGGGGATCGCGGAATCCGAAAAGCTCCTCGAACAGGCGGGACTTGATCGCCATAGGCTGATGGATCAAAGTGGGTTTTCAAATATTGAGGAAAACGACCGGCTGGTGGAACTGGCCGTGCGCGTGACCGGCGAACAGGATATCGGGTACGTCACCGGCAGGAATCTTCCTAACAGCGTGGGAAAGGTCGGCGGTTTCATCGCCGGCATCACCTCGCCGGCTTTCATGATGAAGACTTTTGGAGACGTTGAACAGAAGCTGGCCCTGAAAACCATAAATCGGACCACCCAGGTCGGAAAAAACAAGTTCCGGGTCGACATCAACTTTAAAGATGGATTCCAGGAACGACTTTACGGCTGCCGCAACCGTTTGGGTTGCTATGAATCCATGCCCCTGTTTTTCGGTTTGCCCTACGCGAACGTGGATCATACCGAATGCGCTCATCATGGCGCCGACCATTGCGTGTATATCATTGATTTTCCCGAAGCGGGATTCCGGATTTTCAACCGGATTTTCCAACTTTGCTCCGCTGCAGCACTGGTCATGGTCATAGTCTGGCTCACCCATCTCCATAACCCGTGGCACGCTGTGCTTGCATTGTCCTTGGCCTCTATTGGATTGGTGAATTTGGCCCTGGTCAAGAATGGCACCGCGAAAAAGGCGATGGAATGGTCCATGCTTTCCAAGGAAGGTCTGGCGAACCAGAACCGGACTCTGGAAAACACGAACGTTCAAATCCAATCACTCCAGGATTTGACCATTGTATTGAATAACAGCATCCGGACCCGCGAGATCTGCGAAAAGGTCGTAGGCATGCTGGTGCAAGAGTTCCGATTCGGCTCCAGCCAGATCTGGCTATTGGACGAGAAGCGCGAGTACTTGGCCTGCCAATTCGCCCTGGGATACTCGCGGGATTTACAGGCGTTCATCTCCAACACCCGCTTCAAGATCGGGGACAACTGGGATAATCCCTACGGACTCCTCGTGCAAACCCTGGAGCAACGAAAAACCCTGCTGATCAACAATCCAGAAGAGGCCTATGCCAGGCTGAGCCCACGAACGGTGGAATTCCTCAGAACCCTCAACCTATCTTCCTTGATCATCACGCCCCTGATCCACAATGACAAGCCGCTGGGTCTGCTTGCCGCAGAATACCATCATGGTGAAAAGTTGCAGAACCAGGATAAGCTCTTGTTCCAATCGATTTCCAACAGTGTCGCGAATGCACTTATCAAGGCAGATCTTTTCGAAGGCATGGCCCGGAAAATCGAGGAACGGACGGAGGAACTGGCGGTGGCGAACCGGCAACTGATGTCGGCCAAGGAAATGGCGATTCAAAGCGAAAAACTGTCGGCCCTTGGCCAGATGGCGGCGGGCGTGGCGCACGAGATCAACAATCCCCTTAATTTTCTGGTCAACATCTTACCGGATGTGCGCAGGGACTTGGAAGGCCTCGAGAAAATCCGGGAGTTGGCGACTCATGCCGCATTGGACGTGGAGTCGGCGCGGAAGATCAGGGCCGTGGACGAGGAATACGACCTGGCTTCGCATCTAGAGGAAAAGGGCTACGTCTTTGAGAAAATCAAGAAGGCGCTGGACAAAAGCACGCATATCGCCAACAGCCTGAAGGTTTTTTCCCGCAGTTCGACCAAGGAATCGGTCACCTCCGAGTCCTTCCTGGAAATGATCACGGAGATCATCGGGTTGATACCCCGCCAAGTCCAGGGGGATACGGTTATTGATGTCCGGATTCAAGAATCCGCCAGCTGGAACGTGAACAAGAATGAAATGGAACAGGTTTTTCTCGCGCTGATCAACAACGCCATCGACGCGATGGACCAAAAGGGTCGGCTGGAAATCACCTGCCTGGATTCCCAGGATCAAATCCTGCTTTCCTTCAAGGACTCGGGTCCCGGAATCCCAGAAGCCGCCCTCAAGAAAATATTCGACCCGTTTTACACGACCAAACCGCCTGGGAAGGGAACCGGACTGGGGTTGACTATCGCGTCGGAAATCGTAAAAAAATACGGAGGCACCCTAGGGGTCGAGTCGGCTCCGGGAGCCGGAGCCACCTTTACGATTTGCTTCCGCAAGTAAATTTTGGGAGCTTGGGCTCCTTTCCAATCGCGCGAATACCCTTTGGGAACAGAAAATCCAATTTCGGCATGTCTTGGTAGGGCCTGCTTACGCCTATCCCACCGAATTGGACTACGTGACTCTGTGGACAGGCGCAGAAGAGGACTTCACACCTACTGGGAAGGCGCCATGCTGAACGCCTGCAAGCTCGGGGGACAACTGGCGGGCCCATCACCTTTGCCGAAGCCGGTTCCCTGATGGCGGAAATAATTGCGATCGTGAAGAAGAGCCTGCCCAATGTCGGCTTCGATTTGGGAGCCTTCGCTTATATCAATACCTCGGGAGGCCGCATGGACGCGCACGATGCGCGCATCCGAAAGAGGCTCTTCGGGCGATCGAGTGGGTGAAAATAGGGGTGCGACTGGCTTGATACCCTTATAGATAATGGTCCATGTGGATTTAGGCTCCATCAGTTTTGGTACGTTTTAGGGATGGCCAAATTCAAGAAGCTTGAAGATGCATACCGCTTTCCCTCGTTCCACCCCCTGCCCAATATCCGCGGTGTCTTTGGCGATCCCTTTGCGCGAGTCATTACCCTAACCCGCCGCGAAAAAAAACGGCTTGCGGCACCTGTGGCCGTATTCACAAGGGGTATTACGACCGTAAAAGCAGACGTGTTCGAGACCTTTCCAGCGGTGGCTTTCGCATCTACCTGGAATTTGATGTGCGTCGAGTCTCCTGCCGAAACTGCAATTTGGTGAAGCAGGATAAGCTTTCCTTTCTCGCGGACAATCCCTTTTATACCAAACGGTTTGCATGGTATGTCGGGAGGCGTTGTCGCGCATCCACTATCAAGGATATTGCCAAGGAGCTCCAACTGGATTGGCATCGTGTGAAGGAGATGGAAAAGCAATATATGAAGGAACAGCTCCGGCGAGTCGGTACACCGGCCCCCGAAGTTATCGGTGTGGACGAGGTATCGATTCGCAAGGGCCATAGCTACCGAATTGTGGTCAGCGACCTTCTCAGGAGGCGGCCGATATGGTTTGGGGGTGTGGACCGATCGGAAGAAAGTATGGACCTGTTTTACCAGGAGTTGGGGACCAAGAAAACCAAAAAAATCCGTCTGGCTGTCATGGATATGTGGAAAGCATTCCGCAATTCGGCCAATGCCCACGCACCTCAGGCCGCCATCTTGTTTGACAAATTCCACGTCATGGCACATTTGGGAAAGGCCTTGGACGAGGTCCGGAAAAGTGAATACAAGCGTCTCGTGGGGCGGAATCGCACCTACATCAAGGGACAGAAATACACCTTGTTGTCCAACAAAGAAAACCTCTCTTTGGATGGGAAACGATCGCTCAAAAAGCTGCTTAAAGCAAACCAACGCTTGAACAAAGCCTATTTGCTGAAGGAAAGCTTTGACCAACTGTGGACCTACGAAAGTGAAATTTGGGCGCGTAAATTTTTCGACAACTGGAAGGACTCTCTGAAATGGCAGCGGTTGCCATCCTTCGAGAAGTTCGCAAGGATGATCGAAAAGCACTGGGACGGCATCGTGTCCTATTGCAAACCGGAGAACAAGGTTCCGCTCGGATTTGTTGAGGGGTTCAACAACAAAATCCGTGTTCTCCAGCGCCGGGCGTACGGCCTTAGAGACGAGGAATACCTTCGTTTAAAAATCCTGACCTGCATGCTCCCGGAAATCTGAGTCTACGTGATTTGAAAAGGAATGCCCCGCCGAAAAATTGAGGTTTGAGGGCGTTGGCCATTCAGCAAGGAAACCCTACCCAAGGATAGGGTTACTAGGTGAGGCTAGCCAGGTGCAGGCAACTCATCTGCCAAGG